>DAIDIS010000039.1 GCA_027451785.1 Acidimicrobiales bacterium | reverse complement strand
CATCTGGCGAACGATCAGCTCGATGTGCTTGTCGTGGATGGATACACCCTGGTCGCGATATACCTTCTGGACTTCACCCACCAGATATTGCTGGGTATCGCGGATACCCTTGATCTCCAGCAATTCCTTGGGGTCACGGGGACCCTCGACCAATGCGTCACCGGCAGCAACCTCTTGACCATTTGCCACCTCCAGGTGGGCCCTGGTCGAGATGGGGTAGGTCTCTTCGGTACCGTCGTCGGCAACCACCGTGATAAGCCGGCCGTTCTCCTCTTCTTCGATGCGAACGACACCGGAACTGCGCGCCATGACTGCAGCGCCCTTCGGAGTTCGGGCCTCAAAAAGCTCGACCACCCTAGGAAGACCATGGGTGATGTCGTCTCCTGCAACGCCTCCTGTGTGGAAGGTACGCATGGTCAGCTGGGTTCCCGGCTCACCGATCGACTGTGCGGCGATGACTCCCACCGCTTCGCCGAGCTCGATCAACCTTCCCGTAGCCAAGGACTTGCCATAGCAGACGATGCAAATTCCGTGCCTGGCCTCGCAAGTCAGCACTGAGCGCGCACGGACTTTGTCGATCTTCGGGTCGTCACGCAACATAGCCAGATGCTCGTCTTCAAGCACGGTTCCAGCATCGAGGACCGTACCGTCCGAAAGCTCGACCGGTTCTGCCAGGATGCGCCCGTAGAGTCTGGTCTCCAGATAGGAGCGGTGACCGGTCTCATCCGGGACTACGCCTTCAAGCCATACTCCACGGGTGGTGCCGCAGTCTTCTTGGCGGATGATCAGTTCCTGAGCAACGTCTACGAGGCGCCTGGTCAGATAGCCCGAGTCGGCCGTCCTCAAGGCAGTGTCAGCAAGACCCTTCCTGGCACCGTGGGTCGAGATGAAGTACTCAAGAACCGAGAGGCCTTCACGGAATGAAGACTTGATAGGCCTTGGGATCATCTCGCCTCTCGGGTTGGAAACGAGTCCCTTCATACCGGCAATCTGGCGGACCTGCTGGGAATTACCTCTTGCCCCCGAGTCGACCATCATGTCCAAGGGGTTGAACTTGATCTCGGCGAGGGCCGATTCCATCGCCTTACCGACTTCGGAGTTGGCGGACGTCCAAATCTCGACTTCCTTCTGCCGACGTTCGTCGTCGGTGATGACACCACGTCGGAACTGAGTTTCAGCCTTTTCGGCTTCCTTCTCGTAACGGTCGAGTATCAATGCCTTACTTGGAGGCGTCTTCACGTCGTCGATTGAGATTGTGAGACCCGACTGGGTGGCGTAGCGGAAACCCATCGCCTTGATGCGGTCCAGGCTCTCAGCGACGATGGCCTTCGGGTACTTTGAAACGATTTCTTCAATGATCGAACCCATAGGCGTATGCCTGCGTCCAACTACTTCGTTCACGAAGCGGAAGCCTTCCGGCAGTGCGGAATTGAAGAGCAGGCGCCCTCCGGTGGTCTCAATCTCGACGGTCTCCTCGCCATCGGCGAGAATTGGGGCGTAGTCCTCATCGCGGATGGGGCCCCCGGGGCTCCTGCCCTCGGTCCAAGGACCTGAGGTTCCGGCTTGAACCCTGATTTTGATCTTCGACTGGACGTGTAGGTATCCGTTATCCAGTGCGTTCTCCACCTCGTAGAGGTGCCTGAATACTCGTCCTTCGCCGACGCCGCCTTCCCTGACCAATGTCAGGTAGTAAGCCCCGAAGATCATGTCGTGCGTCGGAACCGTAATAGGGCGCCCCGTAGCAGGCGAGAGCACGTTATTGGCCGAGAGCATCAAGACCCTGGCCTCCGCCTGAGCTTCAGCGGAGAGCGGGAGGTGAACGGCCATCTGGTCACCATCGAAGTCAGCGTTGAACGCAGCGCAGACCAATGGATGGATCTGTATGGCCTTTCCTTCGACAAGCACAGGCTCGAATGCCTGGATACCGAGTCGGTGAAGCGTAGGCGCACGGTTCAAGAGGACCGGGTGCTCCTTGATTACGTCCTCTAGGACGTCCCAGACCTGTGGCCTGCGTCGCTCCACCATTCGCTTGGCTGACTTGATGTTCTGCGCAAGCTCTTGGTCGACTAGGCGCTTCATCACAAAGGGCTTGAACAACTCAAGTGCCATCAACTTTGGAAGCCCACACTGATGTAGCTTCAAGTTCGGCCCGACTACGATCACCGAACGTCCCGAGTAGTCGACGCGCTTTCCGAGTAGGTTCTGGCGGAATCGACCCTGCTTGCCCTTCAACATGTCTGACAGTGACTTGAGGGGGCGGTTTCCTGGGCCGGTAACCGGGCGGCCTCGCCTGCCGTTGTCAAAGAGGGCATCGACGGCTTCCTGGAGCATCCTCTTTTCGTTGTTGACGATGATCTCGGGTGCTCCGAGGTCGAGGAGTCTCTTTAGGCGGTTGTTGCGGTTGATAACCCTTCGATAGAGGTCATTCAGGTCAGAGGTTGCGAACCTACCGCCGTCGAGCTGAACCATGGGGCGGAGATCCGGGGGGATGACCGGAACGGCGTCCAGGATCATCGCCTTGGGGTCGTTGACCCTCTTGCCGGTCTCGTCGCGGCGGTTGAAGGCGGATACGATCTTCAGCCTCTTGATGGCCTTCTGATTGCGCTGGGCGGAAAGCGGCCGGACGCCCTCGTCCGGCTCGATGGCTGCACGGAGCTTCAGTTCTTCCTCGTCGAAGTCGATCCGGTCGATGAGGGACGCAATCGCCTCCGCTCCCATACCGCCTTCGAAATAATCGCTGTAGCGGAATTTCAGTTCACGCCAAAGGATCTCGTCTTCGATAATTTTCCTGGCAAAAAGCCCCGAGAGCTCGTCGAAGGCTTTCCTGGCCAACTCGATCTCTTGGTCTGCGCGCTCGCGGACCGAAGTGATCTCCTTTTCTGCGAGCCGCTGTTTTGCCTTAAGTTCGGCGTCCTTTGCTCCGCCGGACTCCAGTTCGGCAAGCTCGGATTCCAACGCCTTGAACCGACGGTCTATCTCAAGGTCGCGCTCCCTTGCGATCTCGGATTGCTCCTCGATCATCGCCGACTCGAGCTCTGGGAGGTCGTTATGCAGCTTGTCTTCGTCTACCCAGGTGACCAGGTTGGCTGCGAAGTATATGACCTTTTCAAGTTGCTTGGCCTTGAGTTCCTCACGCGCTTGAGTACCCATCAGCAGATATGCAAGCCAGCTCCTGGTACCTCTCAGGTACCAGATGTGAACCGTGGGAGCCGCCAGCTCGATATGGCCCATGCGCTCGCGACGAACTTTGGACCTGGTGACCTCCACGCCACAGCGTTCGCAGATGATCCCCTTGAAGCGGACCCTCTTATACTTCCCGCAGTAGCATTCCCAGTCCTTCATCGGACCGAAAATCTTCTCGCAGAACAATCCGTCTTTTTCAGGACGAAGTGTGCGGTAGTTGATGGTCTCGGGCTTCTTCACCTCACCGTTGGACCAAGTCCTGATCGAGTGGGCGGTCGCCAGTCCGATGCGTAGCTGATCGAAGTTATTTACGTCGATCACGTGTAGCTCCTCTCCCCAACTCTTCTGGAATCTTCGTCGTCACTTCCACGCTCCGGCCTCGAAATGTCGATGCCCAACTCCTCGGCCGTCCGATAGACGTCCTCGTCGAGCTCGCGCATTTCGATCTCCTCTCCAGTCGAAGAAATCACTTCGACGTTGAGGCAAAGCGCCTGCATTTCTTTGATGAGAACTTTGAAGCTCTCGGGAATCCCGGGCTCAGGGATGTTCTCTCCCTTTACGATTGCCTCGTACACCTTCACACGACCCAGAACGTCATCCGACTTGATGGTCAAGAGCTCCTGTAGGGCATAGGCCGCACCGTAGGCTTCAAGCGCCCATACCTCCATCTCGCCGAACCTCTGGCCCCCGAACTGTGCTTTTCCGCCCAATGGCTGCTGGGTGATCATCGAGTAGGGGCCCGTGGAACGTGCGTGGATCTTGTCGTCGACCAAGTGAGCAAGCTTCAGGATGTAGACGTACCCGACGCTGATTGGGCCGTCATATGCCTCACCAGTTCGACCGTTGTAAAGGGTTGCCTTGCCATCATCACCAATGTGGCGAACACCCTCAATCGCCGAGTCCGACTTCAGGGTCTGGAATGCCTTCTTGATGGTCGGATGGCTGCCGGCGTCGGCCTCCTCGTCCCAGTGGGCGCCGTCGAAGACGGGGGTGGATATCCATACCTCCGGCTCGGTGCGAGGACGGGTCTTGCGATCCGGTCCCTCTTCCGCTTCCGGCTGACCGTCGCCTTCCCAACCCCATCGGGCTGCATAGCCAAGGTGGGACTCAAGTACCTGACCGACGTTCATCCGGCTCGGAACACCGAGAGGATTCAAAATGATATCGACCGGCCTTCCGTCCGCAAGGTGCGGCATGTCCTCAACGGGGAGGATCTTCGAGATGACGCCCTTGTTGCCGTGGCGTCCTGCGAGCTTGTCACCCTCGGAGATCTTTCTTTTCTGGGCCACATAGACACGCACCAGCTGGTTGACACCAGGAGGTAGCTCGTGCTGATCGTCACGCGAGAACACCTTTACGTCGATCACCTTGCCGGACTCGCCGTGAGGAACCTTGAGAGAGGTATCGCGAACTTCGCGCGCCTTCTCTCCGAAGATTGCTCGCAAAAGGCGCTCTTCCGGGGTCAGCTCAGTCTCGCCCTTCGGGGTCACCTTACCGACAAGAACGTCACCTGCATTAACTTCGGCGCCTACCCGGATGATTCCCCGCTCGTCCAAGTCCGAAAGGATCTCCTCGGAAAGGTTGGGAATGTCTCTAGTGATCTCTTCAGCACCAAGCTTGGTGTCACGAGCGTCCACCTCGTGCTCTTCGATGTGAATCGAAGTCAACACGTCGTCGCGCACAAGACGTTCGGAGAGAATGATGGCGTCCTCGTAGTTGTAGCCCTCCCAAGGCATGAACGCCACAAGAAGGTTCTTGCCAAGCGCCAGCTCCCCGTTATGGGTTGCAGGGCCGTCGGCCAAGACGTCGCCCTTCTTCACTTGATCGCCCTCGTTGACCAAAACCTTGTGATTGATGCAGGTGTTCTGGTTCGAGCGCCGGAATTTGGACAGATAGTAGGTCCTTCTCCCCAGCGGCAGACCGTTGAGGGACTTCTCTCCGGGCTTGTATTCGATGGCAATGTGCTCTGCAGTAACTTCCGCCACCGTTCCATCGCCCTCAGCCTGGAAGATGTCACCTGCGTCGCGGGCTACGAACCTCTCGACACCGGTTCCGACGTATGGCGCCTCGGGGACCAGGAGAGGAACGGCCTGCTTTTGCATGTTCGCGCCCATCAAAGCCCGGTTAGCGTCGTCGTGCTCGATGAACGGGATCAGTGCAGTGGAGATCGAGACAATCTGCTTGGGGGACACGTCCATAAGGTCGACCTCTTCAGCCGGCACGAAGTCGACTTCACTGGTCGTACCGTACGAAGTCGAGCCCGCTCCCACCCGTACACCGGCACCTTGAGGCCCGCGGCGGACCAAGACCTTCTCACCGATGAACTTGCCATCCTTATCGAGGGAGACGTTTGCCTGCGCAATAACGTGCTCTTCCTCTTCGTCGGCAGCCAGGTAGACAATCTGGTCGGTCACCTTTCCTTCGATGACCTTGCGATACGGGGTCTCGATGAAGCCGTACTCGTTGACCCTGGCGTAAGTGGCCAGAGCACCGATGAGGCCGATGTTCGGGCCTTCCGGTGTCTCAATCGGGCACATCCTGCCGTAGTGCGAAGTATGCACGTCTCGGACTTCGAAGCCTGCGCGCTCCCTTGACAGACCGCCTGGCCCAAGAGCCGACAAGCGGCGCTTGTGGGCCAACCCCGAAAGCGGGTTGTTCTGGTCCATGAACTGGCTGAGCTGGCTGGTCCCGAAAAATTCCTTGATTGCAGCAACTACCGGACGGATGTTGATAAGAGTCTGAGGAGTTATGGCCTCCACATCCTGTGTGGTCATGCGCTCGCGAACTACCCGCTCCATGCGCGAAAGCCCCACTCGGACCTGATTCTGAATCAACTCTCCGACGCTGCGCACTCGCCTGTTGGCGAAGTGGTCTTGATCATCCAATCTGTACCCGGTCTCGCCGGCAGCCAGGTGAAGCATGTAGGTCGAAGCCGCCAGGATCTCGGCGGGCGACAGTACTGTCTGGCCCTTGACGGGGCGATCAAGCTCCATCCCCACAATCTCCGAGATCTTTGCGATCTCAGGACCAAGCTTACGGTCCAGCTTGTACCTACCAACCCTTGTCAGGTCATAGCGCTTAGGGTTGAAGAAAGCATTCTCGAAATAGGCCTTCGCTGCTTCCACCGACGGCGGTTCGCCTGGACGAGCTCGCTTATAGATCTCAAGGAGGGCATCATCGCGAGTCGGCGCGAGCTCCCTTTCCTTCTCCCATTGACCTTCAAGGAAGGAGAAGTGCCGGACAAACCTGGAGAAAAACTCCGGATCTTCGTAGCCGAGCGCCCTCAGAAGGACGAAGAGGGAAAGGCGCCTCTTGCGCGCAACGCGTGAGCCGGCGGTGACGTCCTTGCCGGGCTTGGCCTCTACGTCAAACTCGATCCACTCACCTCTGTATGGGTGGATGGTGCCGGTGACGATCGACTTTACGTCGCGACCAGGCTGGAAGATGACGCCGGGAGACCTTACGAGCTGGGAAACGACGACTCGCTCGGTTCCGTTGACGATGAACGTCCCCTTATCGGTCATCATCGGGAAGTCCCCCATGAAGACCGTCTGCTCTTTGATCTCGCCTGTCGTAGCGTTCATGAACCGTGCCCGTACAAATATCGGGGCTGCATAGGTCATGTCCTTTTCTTTGCACTCCTCCATCGAAAACTTTGGAGGTGGGCGAAGATCAGGGTCGTCTGGCTCGAACTCGAGTTCCAACCGTAACTGACCGGTGAAGTCCTCGATTGGGCTGATGTCTCGGAAAGTCTCCACCAAGCCCTTTTCCAGGAACCACTGGAAGGACTCCCGCTGAATCGCGAGTAGGTCCGGCAAGGGGAGAATCTCGTCGAGGTTGGCGAATGAAAAGCGTTCCGGCGTCAAGGAACGAGAGGGCAAGGGCCTACTCCTCGTCGAAGGGGCTTACAAGGGAATTCATACGTTCCACCTGCCGGAGCGCGACAGCTCAGCTGCGCGTTAATTGAAATCCGGCAAGGCGAAGGCATGGGCACCATTCAGTGTAGGCGCGTGGAAAGGGCAAGGCAAGCCCCCCGCTTCCGGAGACAGAGATAGCGTAAAACGCAGTCTCTGCAACAGTCAAGCGTTTAAGGATGAATTAGTCACCCAAAAGCGCCTGAGATGGTACTTCGAAGGCAAGTTTTCCTTTCACGACCGGCCGCAAATGACCGGCCCATGCCAGTTGTCTGGCAGTCATCAATCGGGTGTCAGTATGAGCCGAGGCCCTGTACCTCAATAGGCAACAGGGCCGGCTCTACACCCAGGCTGAGACTACTTGAGCTCTACTGTGGCACCAGCGCCTTCGAGCTGGGCCTTTGCCTTCTCGGCATCGTCTTTCTTGACCTTCTCCAAGACAGGCTTCGGAGCTGAGTCGACAAGGTCCTTGGCTTCCTTCAGACCCAAATTGGTCAGGGCACGTACTTCCTTGATGACCTGGATCTTCTTGTCACCTGCATTGGCGAGGATGACGTCAAATTCGCTCTGCTCTTCAGCGCCGCCACCGCCATCGCCACCTGCTGCAGGCGCAGCCGCAACTGCAACCGGGGCTGCTGCGGTTACACCGAAGCGCTCCTCGAACTCCTTCAAAAGCTCGGACAGCTCGATAACCGTCATTGACGCAATACCGTCGAGGATTTCTTCTTTGGTTGCCATTTTCTAGGGTTTCCCTTTCTTACTGAGACTTGTAATTGATATGAGTCTGCTGATTTGCGAGTACGTCCGGCTACGCCTCGTCAGAGGCTTGATCTCCAGAGTCGCCAGTGGCTTCGGCCGATGCTGCTTCCGTTGTTGCTTCCTGTGCGCCACCATCTTCAGCAACCGTTGCTTCGGCACCAGTCTCCGGTGCAGCCGGCTCGTCCGATTCCGACTGATCCGCTTCGCTTAATGCGGACTCGCTCACCGGGACACTGGACTGTGCATCTCCACCGGAGGGTGGTGCACCACCCGAAGAATTTGGGTCGCCGTTTGCATTGCGATCGTCGATGAGAGCCTGCAGCAATCCGGCCATCTGGCGAGGCGCTGCTTGGAGCAACGAAGCAAACTGTTGCATTGGAGCGGCGAGGAGGCCGGCGAACTTGGCCAGCATCACAGACCTTGGCTCTAGGTTTGCCAACTTGGTTGCATCGGCGGAGGAGAGGATTGCCTCGCCAAGGACGCCACCCTTCATGATGAGTGCGGGGTTCGTCTTCGAAAAGTCCCTAAGAGCCTTAGCAACTTCAGCCACGTCGCCCTTAACGAAGGCAACTGCGGTTGGACCCTCCAGCATCGTCTCGAGCTCTTCCAGCCCAAGCTCGCGGGTCGCCAGCCTCACCAGGGTGTTCTTGTAGATCTTGTACTCGGCTCCAGCGTCACCAAGTTGCTGGCGAAGCTTGGCCATGTCGGCAACCGACAGACCGCGGTACTCGGTGAGAATTACAGCATCCGACTCGCTCAGCTTCTCACGGACCTCTGAGACGATTGCTACTTTCTCGGGTCTCGGATTTTCCATTCGCTCTCCCTTTGGGGCCCGTACCGCAGGATCTTCCCGAGGTATTGAGCCACATCGTTAATTGTCCGCCGAGACACGCGAGAGGAATGGCGACATTCGGGAGCAGGCTCCCTTGTCGCTCGGCCTCGTCGGGCGGGAAAATCCCCTTAGGTATCGTTGAGCCGATTTATTCCGTTGGACGGAGAACGGCTATCGACACACCTGATGTCTTCGGCACTTCAACTATTGCTGGTACTTCAAAACTCTTCAGCTCGGCGGAAAAACGCCCTACCGAACCGGTGTAGTTAATTTAGCCTGGCCTGCGTGTCTCATGCCAGTCGGAGAGGGGTAGCATTGCCCGTCATGAGAGTCACCATCCTTCTCGCAGACAAAGGGGTGGTAAATACCGCCGAGTCGACTGTAAGCCTCTTGAATGCCGGCTGGGCAAGGACAATGTTGAGGCCTGCCCCAATCCCCCAGATGGTACCGGGTGGGATGATGACGATTCCTCACACCGTAGTTGTCCTGTTCGAGGTCGACTTCGATAGGTGCAATCGGCCAATCGAGCTCGTATTGGAATTGGTAAACGAAGATGGCCAGCCGGTGTTGGTACCCGGCCCGATTCCGACAGAAGCCCAACCCATGCGATTCACTCAGCAGGTCGTTATTCAGTCCCCAGGAGGAGCGCCTATCGGCACACCGGGCCAGGGAAATGCTCTGATCGAAATCTTCCCCGGCTTACCACTTCCTCCCGGGGGTTACAGATGGCAGGCGCGCCTGGATGGCGAAGACGGTGGAGGCAATTGGTATGCGGGCTTCCGGGTCGAACTTCCCCCTCAGATGCCCGCCGTTACCTTCGGCGCTCAGCCCATTCCCCCGAGCTCGCCCCCGAGTGACGAAGAGTGACGAAGAGTGGCGAAAGCGCGAAACCAATCGGTCGGCGACCGGCGGGAATTCCCCCTAAGACCGAATCCGGAGTCGGCAATAGTCCGCCTTAGGCGGACTTAGCCAAATCCTCGTCGCTCAATCTAGCCTTCAGAGGGTCAATCTTGATTCCCGGGCCCATTGTGGAAGAAACGGTAATTGATCGCATGTAACGGCCCTTGGCGGCTGCGGGCTTTGCCCTGACCAACTCGTCCACCAAGACTCGGAGGTTCTCCAGCAACGCGCTGTTCTCGAACGAAGCCTTGCCGATAAGCACATGGACGTTGCCGAAACGATCAGTCCTGTACTCGACTCGTCCCGCCTTAAATTCCGCCACGGCCTTGCCGACGTCAGTGGTGACGGTTCCCGTCTTGGCGTTGGGCATTAGGCCCCTGGGCCCAAGGACCTTGCCGAGCTTTCCGACTTGCACCATGAGGTCCGGGGTCGCAATTGCAATGTCGAAATCAAGGAAGCCTTCCTTCTCGACCCTGGAAACCAGGTCGTCTGATCCGACCACATCGGCACCTGCATCACGCGCTGCCTGCGCAGCTTCACCGGCGGCAAACACTGCAACACGAGTCTGCCTACCCGTACCGGACGGCAGCACCACGGTCCCTCGGACAATCTGGTCCGCGTGCCGAGGGTCAACCCCAAGCCGCACCGCTACCTCGACTGTCTCGTCGAACTTGGCCCCGGCTATCGCCTTGAGCAAGTCGATCGCCTCAGCGGGCGTGTGCAACGCCGCTTGATCGAAACGCTTGACCGAATCGTCGTATCTCTTACCGTGCTTCATTTATCTAAAAACCTTCCTCGGCCTAGTGCCCTGGCCGTCTATACCTAGCCGGCGACCGTAATGCCCATAGAGCGAGCAGTGCCCGCTACCTGCAATTTGGCGGCCTCGAGATCGTTGGTGTTCAAGTCGGGCATCTTGACCTGCGCGATTTCGGCAAGCTGGTCCTGCGAAATGGAACCGGCACCATCGCGTCCAGGTGTAGTCGATCCCTTCTCCACACCGGCTGCCTTAGCCAAAAGCACCGAAGTCGGCGTGGTCTTCAGGATAAAGGTGAATGTGCGATCTTCGTAAATCGTGATTTCGACCGGGACAACTGTGCCCCTTTGACTCTCGGTTGCCTCGTTGTACTGCTTGCAGAACTCCATTGTCTGCACGCCATGCGGGCCCAAAGCGGTACCGACAGGCGGCGCAGGCGTGGCCTGCCCAGCTGGAAGCTGGATCTTTACGATCGCTACTACTCGACCTTTGGGGGCCATTACCTTGCTCCTCTAATTCCTGTGTTTTCGAAATCGACTCGTAAATGCGACCACATATTAAAGCTTGGCAACCTGTGAAAACTCCAATTCCACCGGAGTCTCCCTGCCGAAAATGTTCACCAGCACCTTCAACTTCATCTGGTCTTCGTTTATCTCCGCAACCTGGCCGGCGAATTCTGCGAAAGGTCCTTCCTTCACTCGGACCGTCTCGCCGACTTCGTGCTCCAAGCGCGGCCTGGCCTTCTTGGTACCTTCGTCACCCGTTGGCTTAACCGTCAGGATGGACTCGACTTCTGCCCTGGACAGGGGCGTCGGCTTAGTTCCCGGACCTACGAATCCCGTAACACCCGGAGTGTTACGGACGACCGCCCAGGCTTCATCGTTGAGGTCACACCGGGTAAGAAGGTAGCCGGGGAAGACCTTTTTTGAAACCACGGTCTTCTTGCCGTTCTTGAACTCTACGACGTCCTCCATCGGAACGATTACCTCGTAGATTCTCTCTTCCATGTTCATGGACGAGATCCGGCTTTCCAGGTTGGACTTCACCTTGTTCTCATAGCCTGCGTAAGTGTGAACTACATACCAATTGCCCGGCCTGTCATAAGGACTGGGACTGGAGAACCTCGTCCTCGGAGCAGTGTCGGACTCATCGGTTGCTTCCGAAGCATCGCTATTGTCCGTGTCGTCGTCGCTGTCATCGGACCCTGAGGACTCCTCGGTGTCGATAACCCCTTCAGCCTCGTCCTCGTTCTCAACCGCTTCTTCCCGCAGGGCGCGGTCAAATGCGCTCACGGTAGGAGATTCTTCTGTGCTGTCTGTGAGTCCGGTGGCGTCAGTCATCAATCTCTTCGAAGTGGGAGGGAATCGGCTCAGTGGACCTGATCAGGCCATAAGAACCAAGTACGGTTTAAAAGATTAGCGCCAATGAGCAACCTTCACCAACGCGACCGTTGACGCCAGGGTAGCCGCCAATAAGAATGACCTTGATCAGCCCATACGCGTTGCTCCGAGTGGGCGTCATTTTATTTCCCGATCCTCCCGGCACCGGGAGGCGAGAGAATCGAAGGGAAGATCACGATGGGATTCGTTTTGCCCAAGGCGAACTTTAAGCGGCTCGCTGTTGGGCTGGTCGCTACGACATCTGTCCTCGTTCCAATCAGCACCTCCGCAAGTGCTGTCGGCGTTGCGGCAGCTACCTCATCTCAAGGTGTTCCGACCGTTAGCAATGTGTCGCCGAGTGGGGGTAGCCCCCATGGTGGCACTTTGGTAACGATTTCGGGCACCAACCTCAGCGGCGCGACTGCCGTCAGGTTCGGAAGCTACCCAGCCTCAAGCTTCTCCCAGGTGAACTCAAACAGTCTGAATGCGGTTTCCCCGAATATTCTCCCGCCCGATGCGGGGACCAATGGTGAGACGGTCGACATTACCGTGACAACCCCTGCAGGCACTTCCCAAACTTCTTCGAATGACCAGTTCACATTCGCGCCGGCATGCGGATTGATCGTCTACACAATTCAAAGTGTCTCCCCAACTTCGGGTCCTTATTCCGGGGGAACCAATGTGACGATCACGGGCTGTTACGTAGGTACTCAGTTGAATTACTCCGATATTTATTTCGGAAACTCCCAGGCGCGCCCCAGCCCGTTGATGATCCCGGTAACCGCAAATACCCTCCTGCTATCAACTCCGCCTGGCACCGGAACAGTCCCGATATCAGTCCATCTAAACGGAAACACCACCCCCACGAATTTCAACTTCACCTACACAGGCAGTGCGCCCATAGTCACCTCGGTTTCCCCCAACAGCGGTAGCCCATACGGCGGCACATCGGTAACAATCACCGGGACTGGATTCACGGGTACATCCGCTGTGAGTTTCGGGACACACCCAGCTGAGAGCTTCTCGGTTGTGTCCGATACTCAGATATCCGCCGTTTCGCCGGGAATCGTACCTCCGGATGTTGGGACGAACGGTCAAACTGTCGACATTACAGTTACCACTGTTGCGGGAACTTCCCCGATTTCTCCGAGCGATCAATTTAGCTTCGGGTCCGCTTGTGGGTTCATCGTCTATTCGGTCCAGAGCGTCTCTCCCACTTCCGGCCCCTCGTCCGGCGGAACTCTCGTCCTCTTGTCCGGTTGTGATCTCGGTATGCACCTTTCAGCCTCAGACTTATATTTCGGCTCTTCCCAGGCCTTGGCACCCAAGAATCCGCCACCCACGTCCGTCAATACGCTCGCCGTGGCGAGCCCACCTGGCACCGGAACAGTCCCGATATCGATCGCTCTCAATGGCGGTACGCCACAGCCGACCAGCTTCAACTTCACCTACACGGGCAGTGCGCCCACAGTCACCTCGGTCAGCCCGAATTCCGGAAGCTTGAAAGGCGGAAACATCGTTGCCATCAGAGGAACCGGATTCAAGGGAACAACTTCGGTGCAGTTCGGCAGCAACCAGACTCCGTTTTTCTCGGTAGTCGATGACACCCTCTTGTACGTTATTGTCCCGCCGTCTACTGAGGGACCAATCGCTGTAACCGTAACGAACGCTTACGGTACGAGTTCCGCCGTCAATTCAGTATCCGACCGCTATACCTACCTACCGCCGGGAATCCCTGCGGTTACATCAATGTCGCCCAACTCCGGTCCGGCCTCCGGCGGGACCGTTGTAAAGATCACTGGCACTGACTTGGAAAACACGATCTCAGTGCAATTCGGCGCCTCGACCACTCCGTTCTTCTACATTGCTTCGCCGACGCTGCTTTACGTCTTCTCCATTCCCGGCCAGAGCGGCCAAACGGTTCCGGTGATGGTGAACGCGAAAAATGGATCGTCAGTGGAGACTGCCGCCACAGAATTCACCTACAAGTAGTCAAGTTACTCCCGATAGGCCATTACCCACTTCCGAAACTTCCGCCGAAAGTGAGTGACGATTGAACTTGCGCCGCGCACCCGTCAACGCCAACACGCCTGCCTGCGCCCCTTAATCCAGCAAAAAGGCGCGGACCCGCTCCTTCCGGAAAGGTCCGCGCCTCTTCAAGCGATTCCAGCTAGCTCAAGTTGAAATTCGCGGTGAACACCTGACCGCTGTCGAGCGTCAGACTCAGGGTATAGGTACCAGCCCCGTCCGGCGTCTTCCAGTTGAACACGTACGAATTGGAACGCTTCGACTCTGTGGAATCTCAATCGGCTGTGACTTTCCCAGCGCAGTACGTGGGGTCGCCATTGCTACGCCCGAGGCTATGGACCTGAATCCTGATGAACGTTGTCTTGCCTGCTCCGTTTGGCCCGACAAGTGCCGCTACTTTTCCTTTTGGTATTGAAAAGGAGCAGTTCTTCAACCCCCATTTCATCCTGAAACGCCGCCCGAGGCCGATTGCCTCGATCGCATCTGCAGAAACCTCGCTGTCCGCTATTGGATGACCCTGTATCTCCATTGCGCCTCTCCGCGCCCCGACAGCACTCATCGCGACACCCTTTGCTCCAACATTGTGGAAGCTTGGTTCAGCATTGACACAATGACGCTGGTGCTCAAACCTGATGACAGCGCATTGGCGATCCACGCTTCCAATGCAGCCCTCAACTCCGATTCCAGGTCCTGCGCGACCCATTGTTGAGGCTGGGCAGACACGAATGTCCCAACGCCCGCTTCGCCTCTCACCATTCCGATCGCCTCCATCTCGCGGTAGGCCTTGTGGACCGTGTTCGGGTTCACCGCTATTTGGGAAACAACTTCACGGACTGAGGGGAGTTTGTCGCCCGCCCGCAGCACTCCGATCTGAATGCCATGCCTTACCTGATTGACCAGTTGCCTATAGACAGGCAATCCCGAGTGACGGTCCAGTCTGAACCGTATGGTCGGGTTCCCAGAATCCATACTACTGTTCTATAACAGTAGTACACCTGGGTCAAGGTGGCGTCACCAAGAATGGGCGGTGCTGAAAGAGTAGGACTTACTTCTTCATCAAGAAGTTGACGCCATGGACCAAGACGTAGTCCAGGCCAAAAATAGCCGCAATGAGGATCACCAACATGACGAAAACCAGGCTCGCGTAGTTGATGACTTCCCTTCGGCTGGGCCAGACAACTTTGCGGAGCTCGCTTTGAACATCACCAAAGAACTCGGCGATGTTGGAACGCTCGGCATGAGGTGGGCGCGCCTGCGGGCGGCGTTCGGGCGCCTTTTGCGTCGCAGCGCCGTCCGAGTCCACTTGACCCTGACGCTCCATCATCCTCTTCATCTGCCGATTCACTTACTTACACCTCTCGGTATCGAGTGCTTCACCAGGCTTGCAAATCACCCAGCGAGGGAGACCTACTCCAGCCCGGAGCAATAAAACGCAGGGCAGAAGGGACTCGAACCCCCAACCCCCGGTTTTGGAGACCGGTGCTCTACCAATTGAGCTACTGCCCTTCACGGGGAGCTTGAAGGTTACGCAAGCACGCCCAAGCCCAAGCGACCCAGTTCAGAGGCTAGCACCGCAACAGTCGACTACGACAGGGCGGCCAAGGCCTCTGATTTGGTGAGCCCGCAGACATCCGGCGCCCCTCGTAGCTCACCTCGCAAGGAACTATGCCTAGCGGGTTTCCTTATGGAGGGTATGACGACGCTCCCATTTGCAGTACTTCTGCATCTCGATGCGGTCACGATCGTTGATCTTGTTCTTCATGGTGATGTAGTTACGACGCTTGCACTCTTCGCAAGCCAACGTTACGTGCACACGCTTCTCGTTCTTTGCCATTTTTCTTTCTCCGTCTGGCCGATCTACTGCGTTTGATGCTCAACTGCCTCATACCCACGCTCATACGGCCGAAGGTAAAAACCGGGTCGAAGACGATTTTACAGATTCTCGAACCCGGCTACCACAGCGCTGGCAATTAGGCGGCTCCGTGAACGGCTCAAGTGTCTCACCGAAGAAGGAGTCTTTGAAGTTGTAGTGGCGGCGGTCGGACTCGAACCGACGACCCCACGATTATGAGCCGTGTGCTCTAACCAACTGAGCTACGCCGCCAACGAGCCCCCTATCGGATTTGAACCGATGACCCCTTCCTTACCATGGAAGTGCTCTGCCACTGAGCTAAGGGGGCATATCCTCGCTGGACGTCGATATGATAGTCGACTTCCGAACGCCTCTCCCATAGAGTTTCCAACAATGATCATACGCCTCGCCAATCTGGACGACTCAGAGGCGATTAGGACCATCTACAACAAGGAAGTTTCCAACTCAACCGCCACGCTGGACTTGGTTCCAAGAACCACGGAAGCTCAGCGGGCCTGGATGATCGAGCGCACCGGTGCTTACCCGGTTGTGGTTGCAATAGACGGGCCTGTGGCCACTAACGGAATGTCAGCGGAACCCGATTCCGACAAAGGAGAGGTTGTCGGCTTTGGCTCATTGTCCCCGTACCGAGAGAGACCCGGATACTCGACATCAGTTGAGATCTCCGTCTACGTGAGGCAAGACCAGCGGGGCAAAGGCGTCGGAAAGCTGATCGTCAACAAGTTGGTCGACTTGGCGGGAGCGCATGGCTTCCACACGGTCCTAGCGCGAATCGGCGGCAGTAACGTTGCTTCGATAAAACTGCACACCGCTTGTGGTTTCGAAAATGTTGGAGTCGAGCGAGAGGTCGGCCGGAAATTCGGCAAGTGGATCGATGTGACAATCCTTCAGAGGATGATTTAGCCCACAAGCTCGTCGGACACGTCGGCCCCGGCAGTCCGCCGGATCGCCGCCAATTCCCTCAAGCCAAGCAACCGGCGTGCCCAGCCCGCAAGCGGCGTGGTCAAAATGCCCACCAATGCGAGAGCCGCGACAACGATAGGCACGGGGTCCGATTTCGACAGGTGCTCCAGCTGGCTCAGCAACTGCGACCCTCCAGGCAATCCCATGAAGCAAACGACGACGGAAAGCCAGAGCACCCAGCGGCGCAGCCAACCTACAGCTGAAGGCACGGCGAGGAGAATCCCCCAGGAAAGATACCAAGGTTGGACAACCGGTCCGAGTGCGACAAAAAGCAGCAAGCTGATCGACATTGCCCGGATATGACCTACTTGGTCAGAGAACCACAAGAGGACCGCACTTGCCGCAATGGCGGCGAGCAGCCCCAAACCTCTCGATACGGTCAACAGGAATGATTGCGAAAGCCCCAGCCCGAAGATGCTCGTGATATGAGCCAGAAGGGTCCCTAGAAGCGTCGTCGGAGAAAGCATCGACACGACCGTTCCCGGCGTTCCCATGGCTTTGGTCCAGCCCCAACCGAGGCCCGTGATCACTCCGATCACCTCCATTACGCCGATCGAGACCAAGACCGATGTAAGAACCGGCCTAACACGCTGACGCCAGTTGAGGCCATGACCAAGCCAGTTCCAACCGATATAGACAACGGCAATTTCGGCGGGCACTTTTACGGCCGCGGCAAGAGTGCAAAGTACTATCCCCCAGATCGGCCTTCCCCTTTTTGCCAAGGTAACCCCTGCAACCATGAGGCCGACCATCAAGGCGTCGTTGTGGGCGCCTGCGATCAGGTGCAAAAGCGTGATCGGATTCAAGACGGCGAGCACGAATGCCTCCGCCGGGTCACGGTTGAATGCTTTGGCAAGTTTTGGAATAAAGGCCGCCATGATTACGACCCCTATTACCTCCAGAAGCCTTAGGAGCACCACGCTGGCAAGAACGTTGTGATTGGTGATCCTTACTATGAATCCGGCAATTCCAAGATCAAGGGGGCCATATGGGGTCGGGGCGTTCTGCCAAAGTCGGTCCGCAGACGCTAGGAATGGGCTCCCGGCTCCCAAAATTCCGGGGCCATGCAGATAAGGGCTTATTCCCCGACTGACCATCTCTCCTTGGGCTGCATAGGAATAGACGTCCTTGGAGAAAAGCGGGGGCACTATGAGCATCGGAAGAGTCCAAGCACCAAAAATCGGCACCAGCTTCTTCACTTGGAACCCCGGGTTCTCAGAGAGCCAGCGAACCATCCCGAACCAAACCCTGATCAACAGGAGCATCCCTCCATAGACGCAAACCAGTCCAAACAGAAGCAGGTGGTTGGAGGCAGCCCCTTGTCCAAAGAACCAGGCTGGAGCTACGGGCGGGACATTATGGAGCGTGAACGGCGAGTTCGGGATCGACGCTCCCAAGGCAATGGCACAAAGAGCAAACAGCCCCAGTAGCGCAGGGCCCAAAAGGCTGGCCCTTGGGTCAGAAGACTTCCCGAAAATGGTTGGGTACCGTCCGCCGACAGGCAGTTGAAAGACCCTCTGAACCGGCTCGGCCTTGCCCCTATCCGGGTTATTGTTGCGATTGGCTTCCGCAACCGTCATATTCCCGCAACATTGCCATACTTTCTGCAACATTTCCATCATGCAGCAAAAGAAAAGCTCAATCAGCAGGTGGCGGCGCCAGCCATTCCGCTCCACCCAGCCTAATCAACGCGCTCGCGGCGATACTGAACCCTCAGGTCTTAGTTCTATGCGAGGGACCCGGTCAGGAGTACAGGGACCTGGTCAGGAGTACTTAAGAGGTTTTCCGGCGCACCCGGTCAGAATCCGGCGTCGGGTTCACCACCCGTTGCCGCCCCCCCATCCTCCTTCATATCCGCCACCGCCACCGCCGAGAGCCTCTCCGATTACCTCTCCTCCGAGCAAGCCAAGAACTCCACCCACCAGTCCTGCCCCCAGGCCGGATCCAGTATTGGCTCCTCCGGCAGAAAGAGATTGAGCCCACGAATGATGATGCTCCTCGGGAGCTTCCGGAGCGGGCGCTGGAGGTGGCTCGGAACCAGGGTCAAGGCCCAGCCTAGTCCGCACCGTCCGAGTGGCCTGAATCCCTTCAACGGCGATAGCTCGAACGACCAAAATCTCCGGGACGCTCTTAGCGCTCTCAAGCTGTGACTGGGCAGTCTGAAATCTTTCCGAAGCATCAGCGATCGCTTGTCGATTTACCGGGTCGCCCCCGTCGTCAAGGCTGGTGATATCTCGACCAAGCCTCTGCAGCAAACCATCGACCTCGGCGTGAGCCGCTAAAACATGCTCATCGGGTTTGTTGTGACCGAACATGCTTGTACCTCCTGAAGGTGTATAGCCAGTTTAGACCATCGAAATGCACCATAAACCGTCGACGGTCAGCCCTTGGGGCGGAGCCTGCCGACGAGTCCTTGTCCAGGTCGCTTAAGGTCAATTTCCGCCGAGAGTGGGCCGGGGAGGATTCGAACCTCCGAAGGCTGAGCCGGCAGATTTACAGTCTGCTCCCTTTGGCCACTTGGGTACCGACCCCCACTTCTCCTTCGAGACTACGCCATCTGGCTAATCTCTATGGCAGAGCTATCAACATACTCGGGAGAACAGGTTTTCT
This sequence comes from Acidimicrobiales bacterium, assembly GCA_027451785.1. Taxonomy (GTDB): domain Bacteria; phylum Actinomycetota; class Acidimicrobiia; order Acidimicrobiales; family JAKAVM01; genus DAIDIS01. Next base: position 7,500 of record DAIDIS010000039.1, on the reverse strand, counting down.
GCCATGCCGACATTCGATGTCGTTTCAGAGATTGACATGCAAGAAATTAAGAACGCGCTTGACCAGGCGAATCGTGAAGCGACAACCAGGTTCGACTTCAAGGACACCAATTCGACGATCGAGCTTGCCGGACAGGAGATCACTCTTCAGTCGATAACCGAAGATCGCCTTAGAGCGCTCATTCAGGTGCTCGAAGAGAAATTGGTAAAGCGAAACGTGTCGCTCAAGTCACTTGAGAAGGGCAAGATCGAAGAAGCTTCAAAGGGGTCGGCGAGGATGAAGATCGCCCTCGCTGCAGGTATTTCTTCAGAGAAGGCCAAGATGATCAACAAGCACATCAAGGACCTGGGGTTGAAGGGCGTATCGTCATCGACACAGGGGGATCAGGTGCGCGTGACAGGCAAGAAGCGCGACGACCTCCAAGAAGTGATTTCTTCACTCAAGGAAGCCGATTTCGGGATTCCTCTTCAGTTCAACAATTTCAGGGACTGACCCTGGTCGAGTCTCAGCGGTCGCCCCATCGGTCTCAACCGAAAAATGGTGAAGAGAGGCTTAGCGCCAATCTCCGGACTGTAGCCTTTTGATCCTGTCCGCCGTCGGCGGGTGGGTCATGAATAAGCTGGAGAAGTTCACCCGGCGGCCCGTCAGCGGGTTGACGATAAACAGCGAGGAGGTGGCAGGAGGGACGTTCATGGGGATGGCCTTTACTCCAGCATCGATCTTGGCCAGCGCCCTAGCAAGTGGCATACCGTCCCCGATCAAATGTGCGCCCGATCGGTCGGCTTCATATTCGCGGCTCCTGGTCAGAGCCATCTGGAGCATGAAGGCAGCAAGAGGGGCCAGAATCGCCATGGCAAGCAGAGAAAAGATCCCGCCTTGGCCCTCCCCGTCCCTTCCGCCGAAACCAGCGAACATCCCGCCCCACATCACCATCCGGGCGGTAAAGGTAATCCCCATGGCGATTGCGGCCGCAACGGAGCCGATCAGGATGTCCCGATTCTTGACGTGAGATAGCTCGTGGGCAAGAACGCCTCTTAGCTCGTCCCAGTCAAGCATCTCAAGGATTCCCTGTGTCACGGCTACCGCAGCGTGACTCTCGTTCCGGCCCGTTGCAAACGCGTTCGGTTGTCGATCCGGTGAGACATAAAGCCTCGGCATCGGGATGTTCGCCCTAGTGGTCAGTTCCCTCACCACTGCGTAATACTGCGGCATTTGGGCTTCGGTTACCGGAACCGCATGTGCCGCCTTGATCGCGATGGTGTCCGAGAACCAGTACGAGGCCCCGGTAAAGACCAACCCAATCAGCAGCCCGATGCTTGCACCGCTAACGGCACCGGTACCCGTACCGCCTCCGATCGCCCCACCTATCAGAATTGCCAGCCCGCCCAGCGCTGCGAGCAGCGTATATGTCTTGACCGTGTTGCGCATCACATATTAAGCGTATCGCTATTCGGGGCTATGTCGGCTTCAGCTGTCCCTTGTCAGCCAGCCCTGCGCATTACCGGTTTCGCCTATCCCTCGTCACTGGATCCTGAGCCGGCTCGATTGCGGATCTCCTCGACTACGGCGGGATCGGCCAGAGTGGTTGTGTCGCCCAGATCGCGACCGTTCGCTACATCGGCCAGAAGCCTCCTCATGATCTTTCCGCTCCTGGTCTTGGGAAGCTCATCTGTGAAAATTATGGTTTTGGGCCGCGCTATTGCGCCGATCTTTTGGGCGACGTGGGTACGTATCTCCTCACCTTTGTCTCCGGATGAAGGCTCTCCGGCCTTTAGCGTTACGAAGGCAACAATCGCTTGGCCCGTCGTGTCGTCGGATGCCCCGACAACCGCTGCTTCTGCGACGCTCGGGAAATCGACAAGCGCCGACTCAACCTCCGTAGTCGAAATCCGATGACCGGATACGTTCATCACGTCATCGATCCTCCCCAGCAGCCACAAAAAACCGTCGTCGTCCACCTTGGCACCGTCGCCTGCAAAATAGCGGCCTTCGAAACGGCTCCAATACGTCTGCTTATATCGCTCCGAGTCGCCATAAATGCCGCGGAGCATCGCAGGCCAAGGATGGGTCAGCGTCAAGTAGCCTCCCCCTTTGGTGACGGTCGCGCCGTTGTCATCCACCACCTCGGCTCCAATTCCGGGAAGCGGGAAGGTTGCCGAACCCGGCTTCAAAGTGGTGACGCCCGGGAGCGGCGAAATCATTATTCCTCCGGTCTCGGTCTGCCACCAGGTGTCAACAACAGGACAGCGACCCCCACCGATTACCTCGTAGTACCACATCCAAGCCTCAGGGTTGATCGGCTCCCCGACGGAACCCAGCAGCTTCAGAGAGGAGAGGTCGTGGCTCTTCGGGAATTGCTCTCCCCACTTCATGAAAGTGCGGATAGCAGTTGGTGCTGCGTACAGCTTGGTCACCTTGTATCGCTCGACGATTGACCACCAGCGGTCTTTGTCCGGAAAATCGGGGGTGCCTTCGTACATCACCGAAGTTGCGGCGTTAGCCAGTGGGCCGTAGACGATATAACTGTGGCCGGTGACCCAACCGATATCGGCAGCGCACCAATAGACATCGTTCTTGGGATGGAGGTCGAAAACGTATTTGTGGGTGAACGCGACCTGCGTCAAGTAACCGCCGGTGGTGTGCATAATGCCCTTGGGTTTGGCGGTGGTCCCGGACGTGTAAAGAAGGAAAAGAAGATCCTCCGAGTCCATCCACTCGGGCTCACAAACGCCATCTTGCCCGGACATAACTTCTTCAAAGAGAACGTCCCGACCCTCAACCATCGACACCGGGGTATTCGTACGCTTGGCAACAACGCAATGCTTTACCGTCGGCGTGGACTCCAGCGCGATGTCCACGTTTGCCTTCAGGTCGATGGGCTTTCCTCTCCGCCACCCACCATCCGCCGTAATCACGACTTCCGACTTTGCGTCGTTTATCCGGTCAGCCAGAGCCTCCGACGAAAACCCTCCGAAGACTACGGAGTGGGCAGCGCCGATCCGTGCGCAGGCGAGCATCGCCACCGGAAGTTCCGGGATCATCGGCATGTAGATTGCCACCCTGTCGCCTTTGGATACGCCCAAAGACTTCAAGCCGTTCGCAAACCTACACACATCGCCAAGAAGATCCGCATAGGTAATGGTCCGGGTATCTCCCGGCTCACCTTCCCAGTGAAAGGCAACCCTATCTCCGAGTCCGGCTTCTACGTGGCGGTCGAGGCAGTTATAAGAGACGTTCAGCTTGCCCCCAACAAACCACTTCGCGAATGGGAGCTGCCAATCCAGCACTCGGCTCCAGCCTTCCCGCCAAGACACGAGTGACTTCGCCTGGGCTTCCCAGAAGGACTCGTAGTCCTCCCCAGCTTCATAAAGCGACCGGTCAGTGACCAATGCTTGGCGAGCAAACTCTTCAGCGGGTGCGATCTCTCGCTCTTCGGAGTAAAAGTCCTCGATCGTCGGCACTTGGCACCTCCCGGATAGTCACACCTCGGGCCATGGGGCCCGAAAAAGTACTTTACGGCTAGAAGAGGAGCTTTGCTTGCTTTGCGAAATCGATAAGCATCGAAGGGAAGACTCCGAAGAAAACCGTCACTGTGCAGCAGATGGCGATCGAAATCGCCGCCCCTATGTCCCTGCCTGCCTTTTCGGAGCTTGGAACGTCGATGATCTCTGGAGCCCTCAGTTCCCCTACGGCACCCGGACCGTTGACAACTTCCCCGGAAATCGCTTCATCACCCGATACCACTAAGGCCACTCCGGACCCGGCCATAGCGGGATCGTCGAGAATCGGGTCGCCACCTCGGTCATCGGGAACCGCAAACCATGATCCCTTCCTGGTAACGGGTAGAAGCTCGTCCTCAGCATCGAGCAATTCAGTTCCCGCCAACGCTGTGGCCGCCGCCGAAGAAGCCGAACCGGCCTGAGCCGATCCCGAAGCAGACCCAGAGGCAACAGCCGGAGCAACCGCAAGCTCTCCACCGTCTGGCGCATACATAAGCACGCCGAGGCGAAGGTAGAAGAAGGCCGCTATGACGCTGGAAAGAATGGCAATTAGGGCAAGCGCATACGAGTGAGCATCGGTGGCCGCCGCTAGCACGTAGAACTTGCCCAAGAAACCTGTGGTAAACGGAATACCGGCTTGTGCGATGAGCATCAGAGCCATCGCTGCCGCCAGGTAGGGGTGCCTTTTGGAGAGTCCTCGGTAGCTTGCCAATGAGTGATTCGAGTCGCCTTTGCCCGCAACCAGGGCGACAACGGTAAAGCTCCCAACGGCCAGGAAGGAGTAAGTGAAAAGGTAGTAAAGCGAGCCTGCTATGCCGCTTGGGTTCGCCGCCACCAAGCCGATGAGAATGAAGCCGGCATGGCTGATCGACGAGTAGGCCAGCATCCTTTTTACGTCGGTTTGCACCACGGCAAGAACTGACCCAACCAACAGAGTGGCCACGGAAAGAACCCACAAAACCGGCTGCCAGTCGAGTCTCAAGGTCGGCAGAGCCGAATAGAAAACCCGGATGAGCCCGGCGAAGCCTGCCGCCTTGGCTACCGAAGACATGAAGGCTACGGATGGGGTGGGCGAACCTTGGTACACGTCTGGAGACCACGCGTGGAACGGGACAAGAGCAACCTTGAAACCGAACCCCAGCAACATGAGTGCGGCACCCGCAAGCAGGACTCCATTGTGCTCAAGGAGGTTCTTGGCCAGGTAGTTGGCGATTGAAGCCAAGTTCGTACTACCCGTGGAGCCGTAGGTGAGGGCTATGCCGTATAGAAATATGGCAGAGGAGAAAGCTCCCAGGATGAAGTACTTGAGCGCCGCCTCACCGGAGGCAATCGCTTTCAAGTTGGATCCCGCCATTACATAAAGAGCAATCGACAGCACTTCAAGCCCGAGGAACATGACAATCAGGTCATTAGCTGAGCCCATGAGCACTGCACCCGATGCCGACAGCATCGACAAGACATAGAACTCGGGGCCTCCCGCACCCTCTCGGCGAAGGTACCCAGGAGCACTCAATGCCACCAGGAACAACGTGGCGGCAACCAGCATGGTTATGAGCTGGCTGAATCCGTCAACCGCAATTCCTGCATCAATGGCCACGAAGGCGTGGTGGTGCTTGCCTGTGATGTCGAACCAAAGATAGAGAGCGGATCCCAGCGTGGCCAATGCCAAAAAAGCAGTCGACACTGAATACCAGATCGCAGGGAAGCGCCTGCCGGTCAGCGACGAAAGCGCCAATACCGCCAGTGCCCCGCCTATCAGGATCAAATCGGGCAGGATCGCCCAATAGTTGATCTTCGGCACGACTAAAGCGAGGGTCGGGACGACACCTAGGTTCATTTGGCCAAGGCTTCCTTGTTGTTTTTCGCCGGAATGTTCTGCGCAACACTGTTATGCGCCGATTTGATCAGCGGATCCGGATTATTCTTCCCCTGCTGTGCCTGATGCGTGATGGTCGTATTGAAGCCGGTAACGGTCTGGTTGACCTTTGCGTCACCCACGATAAGTGCCCGCTTCACCATTGCATTGGCGGTTGGAGTAATGCGTGACAGGAACGGTCTCGGGTAGACGCCAATGAATACGATCGCAACGACAATCGGCAGGAGCACCGCTCTCTCCCTCCAAGACATGTCCGCAACCTTTGCATTTTCGCCTTCGGCCTTGCGGTGGAACACCCTCTGGTAGGCCCAGAGCAGGTAGACGGCAGCAAGAATGACGCCGCTGGTCGCAACGACTGCCCACCAGCGATGGGTGGCGAAGGTGCCAATCAGGATTAAGAACTCTCCGACGAACCCGTTTAAGCCGGGTAGACCGACTGAGGCAAGCATCACCAAGGTGAACGTACCTGCAAGAACCGGAGCCGCCTTCTGTAAGCCGGACAGCTCGGAGATCTTATTGGTCTTACGCCTCTCGTAGATCATGCCCAAGAGTAGGAAGAGCCCGGCGGTCAAGATTCCGTGGTTCACCATTTGGAGGATCCCGCCGGTGATCGACTGACTGGTGAACGCGAACAGCCCAAGGACGATAAAACCTATGTGGCTGAGGGAGGAGAACGCGACTAGGCGCTTTAGGTCCTTTTGGACAGCGGCGACTATCGCCCCATAGAGGATGCCCACCACTCCCAAAGTCAAAAAGATTGGTGCCAGGTCAACTGTGGCCTTTGGAAAGAGCGCAAAGTCGAAACGGATGATCCCATAAGTGCCGAGCTTTGCCATGATCGCCGAAAGGGCAACCGAACCACCGGTAGGCGCAGCCTCGTATGCATCAGGCGACCAGGTGTGGAATGGGAAGATCGGCGCCTTCACCGCAAATGCGATCGTAAATGCCACGAAGAGCCACTTGGCTGTCGACGTACTCAACAGGTGAAGAGACGAAAGCTGAATTAGGTCGAAACTCAGGTGGCCCGTCTTCGCCTGATAAGAAAACGCCACCACCAATATCGCCACCAACAAGAACGCGGATCCGAACAACGTATAGATAAAGAACTTGATCGAGGCGAATCCTCGCCTGCCTTGGCCATAGGCTGCGATTAGGAAGTAGGCGGGGATCAAGGTGAGCTCGAATGCCACGAAGAACAGGAAGACGTCGAGGGCCATGAAGCTTGCCAGACAGGCCGCCTCCAAGAGCAACATCCAAGCTGCATAGCTTCGCCTGTTCTCGGTGACGTTTGTTCCCGCAAGGACTATGGGCACGATGAAAGCGGTCATCAAAACGAGGAAGACCGAGATGCCATCCACGCCAAGGTTCCAGGAGATGCCGAAAGTCTTTACCCACCAGTGCTTCGTTACGAATTGGTAGCCGGTCGGTCCGGCCTTGAACCTGAATGCAAGGATCGCAGCGCACAGGAGAGTAGCGAGGCTCGCGGCAAATGCCAACCACTGAGCGGCTTTCTCCATTGCCTTTGGAAGAGCGAACATGACTGCGGCCGAGATCGCAGGAATGGCCACGATCACGGTGAGGATCGGGAACCCGAAGGCTTTGGTATGAGACGAGACCGATAGGCCCATCAACAACGGAGAGGCGGCGGCAAACATCAAGAAGCCCTCACAACCATGAAGCCGAGGAGGAGTACGGTACCCACGCCAAGGTAGAGCGCGTAGTTCCTCACGTAGCCAGTCTGAACACGTCGCATCTTCGAGCCGCTCCACTTGGTAAGCGCCCCGGTAGCGTTGACCGTCCCGTCGATGATTTTGGACTCGACCACCGCTCCGGTGAACTTAGCAATTGCCTGGGACGGGTAACTGACCAGAGCATCGTAGACCGCATATAGGCCCCAGGAACGTTGCAGGAATCTCGGTTCCAGGCTCGGCTTCTCGGAGACTTTTGCCCAAATCTTCATGGCGACCGCAATGCCTCCAAGCGCGAGTACTCCGTCGGTGACCGCAAGGACGACCTTCGCAGAGGTCCCCGTCGTCGATACCCTCTCAAACTGACCGAACACCGGATCCAACCAGTGGCCAAGGAAGTTCCAGCTTGATGCGAACGGAAGGTTCAACGCGCCCG
>DAIDIS010000038.1 GCA_027451785.1 Acidimicrobiales bacterium | reverse complement strand
AGCAAGGTGGTCCGACGACTCGCTTTACCCGCCCGTTACAGGTCTGATCGTAAAAGTCGGGTCGCGGCTTGTATTCATTGACGTGGCCAATGTGGAGTCGATCAATCAGCACGTCGTCATTTTGAGCTCTGCTCGGTTGGACTTGAGGGACTTCAAGAGGCGTCACGGCGAGGTGAGGCTTGCAAAAGACGTCCTCGATCACCAGCTCGTCGACGTCGACGGTGTCCAGGTGATTAGGGCCGCCGACCTATACCTTGCAACTCTCCTTGGTCGAGTCCGTCTGGTTGGGGCGGATGTAAGCCTGAACACAATTTTGCGCAGGCTGCTTCCGGCTCGGCTTCGCAAAAAGGTGACACCCGAGCAGGTCGTCGACTGGGCTTGGATCCAGCCTTTCGGTGACGAGCTGGACTCGTCTGGCGTACGCCTGAGGACGACTCACGAAGGGTTGAAGAGACTGAGGCCGGGCGAGCTGGCTGATCTCTTGGAGGATCTCGGCCGGCCGGCCCGACAAGAGCTCCTTGCAAGCCTGGAGGCCGAAGCCGCCGCAGACGCCCTTGAGGAGATGGACCCAGAAGAGCTGGGCGCGTTGTTGCGGGAAGCCGAACCGGAACAGGCCGCGAACCTCTTAGCCAACATGGAGCCGGACGAAGCAGTGGATGCCCTTCGTGATCTTGGAGACATAGAGAGGGAGGAAATCTACACTCACATGAACGAAGAGACGGTCGAGCAGCTCAGCGAGCTTCTGGAGTACCCCCAGGACTCGGCCGGTGGGTTCATGAACTCACTTCTCGTCACTTTCCCTGCGGAAGCCACAGTAGGCGAAGTCAAGCGAACACTATCCGGACTTTCGGACCACAAAAGCGACATCGATGCCGTGACAGTCGTAGGCACTGATGGCAAGTTCGTCGGCGACGTTCCCCTATTCGATCTCGTCGTTTCGCCGGAGATGGCTGTTTTGGGAGACTTCACCCTGGAGGATGGAGCAATTGTCGTACGTGCGGATGCTCAGCTCGACGAAGTTGCCCAGCAGCTGATCGAGTCCAGAAGGTCTTCGATCGTAGTGGTGAACGCCGACGACAAGCCGGTGGGCCGGATATTGGCTGACGATATTGTCGATGCACTGATTCCGGAGCGAGGAAAGTTCCACTTCCCGAGGCTTCTCAAGTAGGCGGTCTACGTCTGTGAATCCGGCGGCGGCTAAGGTCCCTGGCGTGACTGAACGATCCACGGCTCCAGCGAAAGGAAGGCCTCAGAAGCGGTTCAGGCTATCAAAGCGATTCTTTGCCTATCTGGCGCTGGCCGGCCCCGGGTTGATTGCGGCGAATGCGGGCAATGATGCCGGCGGTATTGTTACCTACGCTTCTGCCGGTTCAGAGTTCAGGTACAGGACGCTTTTCTTCATGGTCCTCGTCACTGTTGGGCTGGTCGTAGTCCAGGAGATGGCCGCCAGACTGGGCGCATATTCCGGAAAGGGGCTGGCTGCGCTCATAAGAGAGCAGTTCTCGATAAGGCTCGCCGCGTTGGCGATGCTGTGCTTGGTTGCAACCAACATAGGCCTTGTCGTCTCCGAGTTTGCGGGGATCGGAGCGGCGTTCGAGCTTTTTGGAGTGTCGAAGTATCTCTCGATACCCCTTGCGGCCCTCATCATCTGGGCCTTGGTTGTCTTTTCCAGCTACAAGTATGCAGAGCGGGTCTTCCTAGTCGCTTCACTTGCGTTTTTGAGTTACCCGATCGCAGCGGTATTGAGCCACCCGAAATGGTCGAGCGTGGTGAATGACTCGATTTTGCCGCACTTCGTGGGGTCCAACGCCTTTGTCTTTTTGGGTGTGGGCCTAATCGGAACGACAATCTCGCCATACATGCAGATGTATGCCGCTGGTGGAGTAGTTGACAGGGGAATCGGACCAGACGAGTACCATCTCGAGCGCGTCGACGCCGTGGCTGGGGCGCTATTTGCCAATGTTGTCTCGTGCTTCATCATTATCGCTACAGCTTCGGCAATCGGGGGGAGGGGACCGCTTCAAAGCGCGAAGGAGGCAGCGCTTGCGTTGAAGCCTGTGGCGGGATCGGGGGCGGAACTCCTTTTCGCAATTGGGCTTCTCGGAGCTTCGGCCTTGGCAGCGGCGGTGGTGCCGCTATCCACCTCGTATGCAGTCTCCGAGGCAGTGGGAGTGGAGCGGTCGGTTTCGAGGAAGTTCTCCGAAGCGCCGCTCTTTCTTGGTCTATTCACCTTGCAGGTCATCGTTGGAGCGGCGGTAGCCCTTTCGCCTGTAAACCTGATCAAGCTACTGATATTGACTCAGGTGTTTCAGGGATTGATTACGCCTGTGATTCTCGCGTTCATCTTGATACTTGCAAATCGTCGGTCAGTACTCGGGAATGCCGCCAATGGCAGGGTGTTCAGGAAGGTGGCTTGGGCCACCGTCATTGCCGTTGGAGCGATGTCATTACTACTGGTCGGTCAGAGCATCCTTCCTGTGCTCAAGGCGGTTTCAAGTTGGATTTGATGGTCCCGTAGCTGCTCTTTTTGCAATTGGAGCGCGTTTCGAGAGAGTCTTAACAGGTTATGGGCAGAGCCGGTGTACCCAAAAGCCTTCGTATCGCCTTCCTCTGCTATCGAGGGAATCCGCGTTCTGGTGGCCAAGGCGTATATACGAGATACCTGACCCGGGAATTACGGGATTTGGGCCACCAAGTGGAGGTTTTCTCGGGGCCACCATACCCGGACCTCGAAGATGGCGTAAAGCTAACTAAAGTTCCCAGTCTCGACCTCTATCGCGAACCCGATCCGTTCCGGGTACCTAAGGTCCACGAGTTCAGGTCAGCGGTGGATGTGGCGGAGTTCGCAATCATGTGTGCGGCAGGGTTTCCCGAGCCACTCACGTATAGCCTGAGAATCCGCTCGTTGTTGAGCGGCCGGTTGGGCGAATTCGACATAATCCACGACAACCAGTGCTTTGGATCGGGGATTTACGGACTAGTGAAGGACGGATGGCCGGTTGTGGCCACGCTTCACCACCCGATAACGGTTGACCGAGATCTGGAGCTTAGTCACGCGGAGGACTTCAAGCGCAGAATGACCCTGCGGCGTTGGTACGGATTCTTGCGCATGCAAAAGAGGGTTGCACGCAAAATGCCCTCAATAATCACGGTTTCCAACTCGTCCCTTGATGACATTGTCGGCCAGATGGGTGTTTCAAGGGATCGTTTGAGCGTGGTCCCCGTAGGGGTCGACGACAGAATTTTCCGGCCTTTGCCCAATATTGCCAGAGTCCCGGGCAGAATAATGACGACGGCGAGCGCCGATGTCCCTTTGAAAGGCTTGGTGCCGCTTCTGGAGTCCGTCGCCAAAGCCCGGACGGAAAGGCATGTGGAGCTTGTTGTGATCGGCTCCTTGCGAAGGGAGTCGCAGATTCCCGCAACATTGGCACGGCTGGGTATAGAGGATGCGGTTACCTTCGTTTCGGGAGTATCCGACGAGCGTCTGGTCGAGCTCTACGCCGAAGCGGAACTGGCCGTGGTTCCTTCGTTGTACGAGGGATTTTCACTACCGGCCGTAGAGGCTATGGCGTGCGGAGTACCACTGCTGGCCACGACCGGCGGGGCATTGCCTGAAGTGGTGGGAAGGTCGGGAATCACCGGATGGTTGGTGCCGCCAGGAGATCCTTCAGAGATGAGCGCTGCCCTCATCAAGCTACTGGGCGACCCTTCCCTTCGTGACTCATTGGCCAGGGCGGGTAGGGCCCGCGCGCTGGAGCACTTCACTTGGCGGGCCACCGCAGAGATGACCGCAGAACATTACTCTCGCTTCCTCGCTGATCACCGCAATTCGGGAAGGCATTCCGGGCTAGGTCGATTCGTGCACGAAGGGCCGGAGCGGTTATTGGCGGACCAGTTGCTTCCGAACTTCAAGGCAGACGAAGAGCGCGTCCAGACATTCGACCTAACCCAAACCATGCCGGGGGCAATCCCCAAGGTCGTCCCGATCAGCCTGGCCGGTGAAGAGTTGCCGATCTCGGCGGGCGAAGCCAGCTAGTTGGGGAATGGATTGACTCTGCGGGCAACACCCCAATCCAGATCGAAAGGCAAGGTAACTTGCTGACCGTCGACTATGCCAGGCTTGGGCTTCGCCCTGGCGATAGGCTGCTTGACCTCGGTTGCGGGGCAGGGAGGCACGCCTTCGAGGCCTTGAGGCGTGGCGCAAACGTTACGGCCTTGGACCTCGACCAGGCGGAACTGGATCTCGTGGCCGTCTATTTGGCCGCGATTTCCGAAGATGACACCTTGCCCCGAGGTTCGGGTTGGGAGACGCTGCAGGCGAGCGCTACCGAGCTTCCATTTCCGGACGCCCATTTCGACAGGGTTATCGCGTCAGAGGTATTGGAGCACATCAACGATGATGCTCTCGCTATCGGCGAGCTCTCAAGAGTCCTCAAGCCGGGCGGGACTATGGCAGTGACCGTCCCCAGGTTCGGGCCGGAGTTGGTCAATTGGCTCCTGTCCGAAAGGTACCACTCGGTTGAAGGGGGCCATGTCCGCATCTACCGCCTTTCTCAGCTAGCTGGAAGGTTGTCGGCTTCAGGGCTCCGAGTAGTCGGTGTTGGTTTTGCCCACGCCCTCCATAGCCCTTATTGGTGGTTGAAGTGTCTGGTTGGGCTGGAGCGGGAAGACTCGTGGGTGGTAAACGCCTACCACCGCTTCTTGGTCTGGGACATCGAGAAATCTCCGCGTCTTACGAAGATCCTGGATTCGGCACTAAATCCCCTCATCGGCAAAAGTCTTGTCTTGTACCTTGAAAAGCCTTTCGACGGAGTCGTGGACTCCGCCGCCGATTTTTCAGCTGCCGATTTTTCAGCCGCCGAGGACCTGAAGCCCGAGTTTGCGATCGAAGGTGGAGCATGCTGACAAGCCAAGAGCTTTCAGCCACGGGGGAGTCGATAACTGCAGCACAATTGCCCAGCGGAATGATTCAGTGGTTCGAGGGTGGCCATGCGGATCCCTGGAACCATGTGGAGGCCGCGATGGCTCTGGTGGTTACCGGCCACAAGGCTCATGCCGAGAAAGCGTACGAGTGGCTCCGAGTGACGCAAGAGGCGGATGGCTCCTGGTTCAACTATTACGTCGGTAACTCTGTCGAGGACTACCGGAAAGACACTAATGTCTGCGCCTACGTCGCCACTGGAGTGCTCCATTTCTACCTAGCGACCAAAGATATGGGTTTTGTCGAGGAGATGTGGCCGACCGTGCGGCGGGCAATTGACTTCGTAGTATCGCACCAAAGGCCCGAAGGTACGGTTTCCTGGTGCACTGAGCCGGATGGCGCCATGGGTAAGTTTGCACTTCTGACTGGATCGTCGTCGATTTCGCACAGCATCGGCTGCGCCCTGGCCCTATCGGCCCTAATGGGGAAAGAGCAACCCGAGTGGGACTCGGCGAAGAGGGCGCTGGACAGCGCTATAGCCGAAGGTGACTTCAACTTCGAGCCCAAGCGTCGGTGGGCGATGGATTGGTATTACCCGGCACTCTGTGGAGCGCTGGACGATCAGGCCTCCCGAGACCGGATTGGTGAACGCTGGAGCGAGTTTGTCGAAGAAGGCGTTGGAGTGAGATGTGTGTCAGACCAGGCGTGGGTTACCGCTGCGGAGACTGCGGAATTGGTCATGACACTTGATCGGATTTCCATGACAGCCGAAGGCGAGAGTCTCTTCCGCTGGATTCAGTTCATGAGGGAGCCCGATGGCTCGTATTTTACGGGCTGGGCTTTACCCGAAAAGCTGCATTTCCCGGGTGGTGAACGTTCCACCTATACCGCTGGAGCCATGGTCTTGGCCTGGAGCGCACTGTGGGGCACGGGCAAGGAGTCTGCCATCTTCAGATTGAAAGACGACCTGGTTCACTAAAGTCTTCGGAGGCGAAGCCACGCCGGAGGCGCGAAGACGGAGACAAAGGCGCGAAGCCGTCTTGAAGGTGAAAGCCAAGGTACGGCACCTAACCCAGCCGCCTCAGGATCCTAAGACTCCCTCGCTCCGAAGTCTCCTCAAACTCTCTGGAAGAGATTGCTTCACGATAGATTTCGTAGGGTGGTCGGCCTCCGTCCGCAGGGTTTTCGAAAACGTCATGGATCGCAAGCGTGCCTCCTGGAGCGACCTTCCTGGACCAACTCCGATAATCGTTCCATGCGGGCTCTTCTCCGTGGCCGCCGTCTATGAACAGAAAGCAAAGCGGAGTCGACCAATTCGCCGCAACCGTAATTGAGTCACCTACGACGGGGACAACGAAATCGTGCAGACCGGCAGCCGAGATGGTCTTCCTGAAGAAGGGCAATGTGTCAATGAGACCGGTGTCAGGGTCCACGATGGAAGGATCATAATGTTCCCAGCCGGCTTGGTTCTCCTCGGAGCCGCGATGGTGGTCGACGCTGAAAAGGACCCTTCCGGCCTCTCGCGCCGCAGCTCCGACGTAAACGGCGGACTTGCCGCAGTATGATCCGATCTCGACTAATGGCCCCGGAACGCCGACAGCTGCTTCAAAGGCGGCCTCATAAAGAGCTTGGCCTTCATCTTCGGGCATGAACCCTTTGGCACCCTTCGCTACCGAAAGGAGCTGATCGCTCATTTTGCGAATCACGAGTTAAAAGCCTGAACCGCGCTTACAACTGCAAAAATCGCCAGCACGCCTCCTGCTACCCGCCTAATCATCGCAAGTGGGACGTATTTCACTATTGTCCTTCCCGAAAGCACTGCCAGAGTGACAGTAGCCCAAAGCCCGGCGAGAGAACCGATCGCAACGTTCAGCACTGAGTGGTACCTGGCGGTTAGGTTGGCCATCAGAACCTGCGTCAAGTCCCCCCACTCTCCCAGGAAGATCACCCCAAAGGCCAGCGCCGTGACTTTGCGGAACGAGGGCGCACCTGCCACTTCAAGCTCTTCGGCTTCCTGCTTTCCCTTTTCTACCTCCTTGGATTCTTTTTCGAGAAACAAGAGCAGCGCGCCTCCAGCAAAAAGCAACGCAACTATCGTTTCGACAACCCTTTTCGGAGCGTAGGTAAGCAGGTGGCCGGCCAGCGTGGCGATTGCTACGTGAATCGCCATCGCCCCGGCTGCGCCCACCCAGACAGGCAAGCCCTCATATTTGGTGCTCAAAATCAGCTCCGCGATGAACGTCTTGTCCGGAAGCTCGCCCACGACGATAATGCCGAAGACGGTGAGAATTACGAGAGCGTGCACGTGTGGCTGAAATCCCCGAGTTTCATTACTCTCTAGAATCTAATTGAACATGGGCAACCTTTCCTTCTTTGACACCGAGGAGCCATCGGCGCGAGAGCTGTCGCTCAACAGGCTTTGTTTGGAAATCTCCCAAGCGGTCAGTGGAATTGGGAAGGTCGTTGTCGAGGGTGAGGTCGTAAAGCCGATCACCCGTCCATCGGGGTGGACATATTTCACATTGGCCGACAGGGCGGTAAGCATCCAAGTCGCATTGGCACCTTCGCGCAACTCTCCTATGACGGCTCGTCATGGTGATCGCGTAAGGGTGGTTGGCGTCGTTGATTTCATCTCACGACGAGGCCAGCTCAACCTGCGAGCCGAGTACGTAACTCCGGTTGGCGATGGTGCTATAGCGCAGGCAATCGCTGCAGTGCGGGAGCGCTTGGAGGCTGACGGGATTCTCGCCCGGCCTAGAAAGCCCATCCCAGTCCTGCCCAGGATGATCGGAGTCGTGTGCGGAGCAAAGGCAGCCGTTCGAGAAGACATCGAGTCCGTAGTCTCACAGCGTTTCCCCGGATATCCCTTGGAGATCCGGACAGTACCGGTTAGCGGTCCCGAGACGCCCGGAGCGGTAACGGACGCCATTGGCTCGCTGGTTCGCTATGGTGCCGGAGTCATTGTTGTGGCTCGCGGGGGAGGAGACCCTGCCACCCTATTGCCATTTAGTGATGAGCTGCTATGCCGGACTATTGCCGATTGCCCCGTTCCGATCGTTGTGGCTATAGGGCACGAGGGGGACCGTCCGCTTTGTGACGAGGTTGCGGACCTTAGGTGTGGTACTCCGTCTCTGGCAGCCGTAGCCGTGGTACCTGATGAAGTCGGGCTACGGGGTCACTTAGCAGGACTTTCCGACCGGTCTCAATTCGCCATATATGGACGCATTAGATCGGAAGTTCAATTGCTGGCCAAGATGGCTCCCAGCGACCTGTTGCGAAGCAGGGTAGAGGTCGCTGGCGAGCGATTGGAGGCCTATGGGATTAGTGAATTGATGAGGTCAAGACTGGCCGAGTCTGCTTCCAAGCTCAGCCGGTTTGATTTGGGCACCGTGATTGCCCATCGGCTGGAATCATCTCAACTTGCGTTGTCTCATGGCTGGGCGATCGTCTCCGTTCTTGACCCAAGGGGGGTATTGGAGCGCGGGTATGCGTTGGTGGTGCGAGAAGGAGACAGACTTGCTCATGGATCGGAAACCGGCCCTGGGTGGAGAGCGATTCGATCGTCATCGGAAATCTCTCCAGGTGAGAACCTTCGGATGGTCTTCGCACATGGCTCGGCCAATGCCGTCGTTTCATCTGTCGAGCCAGGCGCAATTGAAGGCATTGGTACGATCGAGGGCGGCGACGGTGTCCGGAAAGCTCAATAAGAGCCCTATTGAACGAAGAGAGGATTATGCCGGAAAACCCAAAGAGCCCAGGGGATCTTGGCAAGGCGACGGAAGCGGTAGAGGACCAGTATGCGTCGCTCACGTACGAGCAGTTGGTCGAGCGACTGGAAGAGTTGGCGGACAACATGAGCTCCGGTCAGCTGGGCATTGAGTCGGCCACGGCGCTTTACGAAGAGGCGCGAACCATCCATGCACTAGCCCAGGCCCGACTGGACGGGGTCAGGAAGAGAATAGAAAAGATCGACTCGCAGAGTGCCTTGGGGGAAGGCACCGGAGGGCTGCCGTAATCTAAGGCCTCACCAGACCCGATTGAGCTAAGGGGCCGCCCAATAGTCAGTGCTTGCCAGCCCTGCCGGTTCCAGTTGCCTTGATGCTTCGGTGTTATCGCCTCCAGGATCAAGGACGATTCTCCTGTAATAGCAACTGGGCCTTGCATTCCCTTCATTGTCATTCGTATGGCATGCCCCACCCTTGACCGGAGTCGCAAGGAACAGCAGCGAGTTCTGCTCGCAGTTAACTCGTATCTCGGACAATTCGAGGATGTCGCCCGAGGTCTCTCCCTTCCTCCATAGCTCCTGGCGGGAGGTCGACCAAAGCACGACCCTCCTGGTCTTGATCGACTCGGCAAGTGCGAGCTGATTGACATAGCCGATAAAAAGCATTTCGCCGTTGGTGATGTCTTGAATGGCAACCGGAATGACCGGGTTCTCTGATTTTGCGACGCTTGCGATCTTCCAGAAGTCAAGCGTCTCTTTCAGCGATTCTTCAATTTCCTGCACGCTCAACCACCCAACGACTCGACTAGTGACGATTCCAAGTTTACGGTCTCACGCTCTACGAACCTCAAGTTCATCTCCAGGCGCTCAAGAGCCTGGTCCAGAGTCCTTTGACCTGTCTTCAGCTTGTGATCGGAGAGGAAAGCCCTAACGGTTGCCGCAAGTTCCTTTTCACAAAGGGAGGATACCGAGTCGAGCATCCTAGGAATCATGCCTTCAGGGAATTTGGTCAGTAGCTCTTCCCAGTGGGTGGCTACGAAATCCCACGCAGTTGCGCCACCCGTGCGAGACGCCAGCGCAGCCTGGATCAGGAATGGCGCGTTTTGAGTTCGCACTTCAGTCCTCGCCGCCTCGAGCGTTTTCTTGAAGAGCTCTGGGTCCTCGAATCCAACGAGAGCGAAGAGGTACCTTACCTCCTCTTGAGGGTTTGCGGGACTGCGGTACCGCTCTACGAACTGCTTGTACTCCTTGGCCGTCCCGTGAGCGGCCACAACCGATGTAATTGCTCCGGCGAGGTCGGGCGGGACTGAGTTTCTTTCCAACAGGTAGCTGTCGTGCATTTCGCGTGCAAGGGCAACCACTTCCTCGTCTGCCCCTATTACGCCAAGGGTCCTGAAGAGTACCGCCCTTAGGGTTCCGGTCATCGGATCCTCGCCCGCATTGGGGTGGATCCCGACGGCATTGATGGATGGCTTGACTATGGCGCGAACGAACTCCTGAAGTTTGGTACGCGCTGTGCCAGTGGATATGTGGTCGATCATTCCCAGGGAGCCGGCGACTTGTGACCATACGTTAGGGTCCCTTTCTATGCCGATCTTGGCGGCGAGCCGCAAGTAGCTGGCGAGGCTGGTCTCTCCCGCCAAAGCCATTGCCCACATGTCACCGAAGAGATTGAAGCGCTCAAGGGGCTTCAGTTGCGACAGGTTGGAGGAGATGGCCTCCAACAGGTTCTCGCCGTAACCCACTCGGTAGAAGCCCCATCCTCCGGCATTGACCACCGAAAATGAGTGTCCGCTGGGTAGGGGAAGTGAAACCGAGTCTGCTTCAAGGAGTTCTCGGTGCTCAAGATTCTCTGAGGCGCCTCCGCCACCATGACACTCAACTACTACAGGGACTTTCCATCGGTCACCGATGGCATCTGGGGCTGCTCCGAGGGCCTCTTTTGGTATCGACCGGAAGGGTTTTTGCGACACGCGCAGCTCCGCTCCGTCATCGCCCGCCTCTGCGACTACCAACGGGTAGCCTCCTTGGAATATCCATGTATCCATGACGGACCTTACGGGCTGTTTGGAGAATTCTTCGATTGCATCCCACAAGTCGGTGGTCTCTGCATTGCCGTAGCTGTGAGTGGCCAGATACTTGCGTATGCCGCCAATGAACTTCTCCGACCCAAGGTACATCTCAAGCATTCGAAGAACCCCGGCACCCTTTTCATAGGTCAAGACGTCGAACATTCCCTGCGCCTCTTCGGGGCGATTTACAGGAAACTCGATGGGCCTGGTTGAGCTGAGGGAGTCCACCCCGAGTGCAGTTCCCTTGGTCAGCCCGAAGGTTACCCAACGATTCCATTCAGGTTTGAAAGCGTCGACGCAAGCCATTTCAGCGAATGTGGCAAATGCTTCGTTCAGCCAAAGTCCATTCCACCACTTCATGGTTACTAGGTCACCGAACCACATGTGGGCGATCTCGTGGCTTACAACGTCAGCAACCCTTTCCAACTCAACACGAGAGGCAAGCTCCGGATCCACCAAAAGGGCGGTCTCCCGGAATGTCACTGCACCAAAGTTCTCCATTGCGCCAAAAGCGAAATCAGGGATGGCAATCAGATCAAGCTTCGAACCCGGATAAGGGATTCCGAACCATTCCTTGAAGAACCTGAGAGCGTGTGCCCCGCATTCCAACGCGAAAGAGGTCAGGTTCTCCTTGCCGGGTACGTGGGCTACCCTCAGAGCCACCCCTCCCGCATCTACCGACTCGGATACAACCAGTGGTCCGACTACAAAGGCGACAAGATAGGTGGACATGACCATTGTCTCTTCGAAGTGAACACGCTTCTTGCCGTTGCCCAGGTTTTCCACTTCGGTCTGGGCTCCATTGGAGATTGCCGTCAACCCAGCGTCGACGTCCAGGGAGACTACGAAGGAAGCCTTCCGGTCCGGTTCGTCCCAGCAGGGGAATGCTCGCCTCGCGTCAGTGGCCTCGAATTGAGTAGTGGCAATCGTGTGAGGCTTGCCGTCGGCCCCAGTGAATGTCGACTTGTAGAAGCCGCGGAGCTTGTCGTTCAGCACACCGGAGAACTCGATCTCCAGCTCCCATTCGCCAGGAGCAATTGTGTGAGGCAGTTCTATTGTCAGTCTTTCGCTCTCATCGTCCAGCTTGGCAGTGCACTTGGAGTAGGACCCGCTTTTGCCTCTGAGACCTGCCTTCTTTATCTTCAGTTCGGCGGCATTCAGTACGAAACGGTCCGTCGGCGTGATTGCCTTGACGACAATGGTGACGGTACCCGTGAAGGTCGCCGATCTTAGGTCGGGCGACAATGCCAGGATGTACTTGACCGGCTCAATGTTCCTCGGAAGCCGGATGGAGTTCTCTTCGGTGCCTTGGGGGGAAACGATCGCGCTCACAACTATTGGAGGTTAGTCCAACCGCTTAAACATCTTCGCCGTTCCTTCGCGAAGCGACTACCCTTGGAGACGTGACGGAATTTGACGGCAGTTCCATGAATGCAAGCTTCGACGTTTTGGCCATCGGAAACGCGATTGTTGACGTTCTGGCAAAGGTGACCGAGGAGCAGGTGGCCGAGCTTGGCTTGGGAAAAGGCGGAATGACCCTTGTCAGTGACGAAGCCGAAGCCGCGATGGTTGCGGAATCGGTCGAGCCGGAAGTTCACGTCTCAGGTGGCTCTGCGGCCAACACGGCTGTTGGAGTTGCATCGTTCGGGGCTAGGGCTGCCTATATGGGGAAGGTTGCGGAAGACTCGCTAGGCCGCCTTTTTACCACTGACATCAGAACGGCCGGTGTCACTTACCATTCGAACCCCCTCGAAGGCGGGCCTGGAAGCGGTCGTTGTCTCGTGCTGGTTACTCCCGATGCTGAGCGCACGATGGCGACCTACCTTGGAGCGTCTTCGATGCTCGAGGTGGAGGACATCGACGTGAACATTGTCCGCTCCGCCAAGGTCACTTACTTGGAGGGTTATCTTTGGGACTCGGCGGAGGAGTCCATTCGATTCGCAATCGATGCGGCGCACGCCGCAGGTAGGGTGGTGGCTCTTAGCCTCTCCGACCCGTTCTTGGTGGAGCGTCACCGGGAAGGCCTGAGGAAGCTGGTGGACACCCACGTTGACCTCCTCTTTGCGAACGAGTCGGAAGTAAAACTCCTGTACGAGACCGACGATTTTGACGAGGCTTCGAGCAGGGTGGCATTAACGGGCACAGTCGGAGCTCTAACACGCGGAGCCTCAGGCGCGGTAGTGGTAAGAGGCCGCGAGAGAGTTGCCGTTCCGGCTCATGCAACTGCCCAAGTGGTTGACACTACCGGTGCGGGGGACCTTTTTGCTGCGGGATTTCTGGCAGCACTTACGACCAGCGCAGGAGAGTCTTCGAAGCCTGCGGGCTCACTCCGCCCAATGGGCCAGAAGGTGGGGAGCGAACTCCTTGCTAAAGCGGATCTCCATAAGTGTGCGGCAACGGGTGCGTTGGCGGCGAGCGAGATTATCTCTCACATGGGATCTCGCCCATTGATATCACTTAGGAAGCTTCTCAACGAGGAATCGTCCAGGCTCTGAGCCATTCGGTCAATTGAAATTGACTGCTCCGCCGGATAAACAGCGTCCTCATTGGTCGCCTAGATGCGCCTCACCCCCGGACAGCTGCAGCGCAAAAAAGCAACAGGCCGGGGGTGGATTGAGGTTCATGCCGTAATTCTTCGAGCCCCCAGAAGTTCACTGGAGGCTCGAATTCGGCTTATTTAGTAGGCCACAGCGGGTGGCGGCTGAACGGTGATGGTGAACGGATTGTTCGGTCCGGTAAACAGGGAGTTGATAAACGACCCGAGAAAACCGCAACCACCGAACGGCGGAAGTGTGGTTGTGCCACTGCCGCTGAAGATGCTGTCTGCCAAGCTCTCTGCAGGCTCATTTACCGAGAAGTTAAGCGAAACCGGTTGAGTGGTCGAGCAGGATAGCGGGAACTTGAACGGCCCAATGGCCAGCGAAGTCAACTCGGTGGTGGCCGTTGTGTTGATGTTCATGGCGAGTGTGCTGTTCGGCGAAAGGCTTACCGTTCCGGTCAGCGGATTCGGAGTGATCTTGAGACCTATGGTAAACGGCAGCCCGAACAGCTTCACGGTTTGGGTAATCGGCGGGATTGTCGCAGTTCCGGTGAACTGCTGGCTCGTCAGGTCTGCAGAACCGGTCAGCGAGGATGACGCAGGGAATGTGATTGGAGTATTCCTCTTGGCGATCGTGAAGCCGCCCTTTAGCTGCCAGTTGTTTAGCGGCACGAGCAAGTCGCCGTCCATCGGGGTGGTTCTTGCTGAAGATGGCAAGGGCGATGTCAGGTTGCACGTGCTCGGAGCGGGACCACCCGAAAGGATCGTCTGCATCCAGTTCAATACGTCAGTTGTCGCGGCAAGGTCGGTCAACAGGTGGTCAGAGTCGTAAAGGTGGTAATCGTCAGTGACCCCCTCCGAGCAGAACTGCTGCTTCAGGGCGAACTGTTGAGTGACCGGTACCATCTGGTCCTGCGAACCCGTGTATTGGAAGTAGGGAACCTTCACCGGTGTGGAGCCGAGGTTGCTCTGTTCCGCAACGGCCGTGCTGGTGAGCGTGCTGAGCGGAATGTTGATCATGTTGTTCACATTGACGTTGGTGAAGGGGGCGGACAGAACGTTGATCGTACAGATGCCGTCTGTGGACAATTGCTTGACCATTGCAAGGCCTTGGGCGTTGAAGAGACCGGACTCGCTGATGACGCTCGGGTATGCCCCCACGAATCCCATCAGCGCGTACATGACAAAGGCTGAGTCAACGCTTCCGCTTGAGAAGGAAGCGACAGCGCCCAAGTTTGCCGGAACTCCACCGGCAGCCGCTCCAACGAGGTTTACGTCAGGTGCATAGGTCGGCTGAAGAACGGCAGCCCATGTGCTCGCTCCGCCTCCTTGGGAAAAGCCCCAGGTTATGACCGGGTTCGAAAGTGTGATCCCGACATTCGGAATTTGCACTGCTGCACGCACAGCGTCCAGAACCGCGTGACCTTCCGACTGGCCAATGATGTAGGTGGGAGAGCCACCTGTTGTGTAGCCGACGTAATCCGTTGCTACAACTGCATAGCCCTTCTGGAGGGCGCCGATTACACCGGCTGCGTCATATTCGGTTCCTGCCACCATCTGCATGGAGGGAGCGCAATTCTGAGCCATTCCTTGAGTTCCGAATGCATAGTCGACGACTGGACGAGGGCCGGACCCGGTCCAAGGTGCCGTCGGAAGGATGACGGTTCCTGTAACTACGTCGGGGTTGCCCGACTGGTCGGTGGAGAGGTACATGATGACGTTTGCCGAGTTTGCGGGCGCCGTTGATCCCAAATTCAACGTTATCGGTGCGTACTGGATCAGAGATCCGGGGTTACCGGTTGGAAGTGTCGAAGGGGGAGTGTAAAACGCCAATCCCGAAGGTCCGACTACAGGAGTGATCGTGGAGGCATGTGCCGGTGCTTCGGTAATCACGCTCGCGACTGGTGCCGCGGCACCTATTGTCGTAAGTGCTGTTACCGAGAGTACTGCTTTGCTCAGGAACCTACGGTTGTTTCTCATCCAGCCTTTCCTCTAATTGGCAATTGCAATTTATTAAGTTGCTATGTCTTGAAAAGAGGGATGACTCGGATGAGATGCCCCCCTTGAGACTTCGGCCTACCCAGCCCGTTGAATATGCAATCTACCAGCATATTCCTTACTGGTCAATGGGGTAAATACCTTGGGTAACACCGGCGATTGAAATCCAATGTTTAGCAGGGGTTTTGAGCATGAGTCAGTTCAAACGGGCTAAAGATATCCCCTTGATTCCGTTGGTGCGGCGCGACAATCTAAACCGTGAAGATGGCAAGGCAAGGCATCAGTGGAGTATTGGCTGGAATTGCCGTAGCTCTCGTCTTAGTGTCGGTTGGGACTTGGTGGGCGTCGTTGCTCACCGTCAGAGTCGCAGGCACCTTGTCGGCACAGGCAAAGACCAGTGCGGCAAGCCAGATAATTGGGCAGCTCACTCATAGTCTGGATACTGGGGCCGCCGGTACAGCCGCCGGTACAGCCGCCGGGCTCGGGGGAGGCCAAGTTTCGCAATGGGAGTCGGAGATAAACCAGGTTCTGTCCGATCCTCGGGTTTCCCAGGGGCTTGCCACCTCGCCGGTTTCGGGGTCAAAGGAGCTGAGTCGGCAGCTAACGAAGTTGGACCAGCCTCTCGGGACTCTGCTCAATACCCAAGGTGTTTTAGTCAATGCGGGGGAGCATTCCTTAGCCCAGACTTCCAAAATACTCAAAAAATGGTCAGGTCAAGCACTGTGGGCCGCCATTGCACTTGGCATCGCCGCCTTGATTCTTAGCCCGTTTCGGCTTCGCACCATTCGCAAAGTTACGGTGTCCCTTGTACTGATTGGCTTGATAATTCTGGGGTTCAACTGGGCCTTGCCCAAGATATTGAAGAGCTTCCTCCACGGTTCGGTATTGCAGAACCTCAGTTACATAGTTGCCGGGGGTCATCCCGTGGTGCGGGTTGGGGAGGAAATGTTTGTAGGGGCGATTCTGGTGGGCATGGGGTCATTGGTTTTCGAACTGGTCGGTGGTCACAAGGTCTCCACCAGTCCCGAGAACTCCCAGGTGCCGAGGAGTTGGACCGCCTAGGCAGGTTGCGGATGATCCGGCTGTCTTTTGGGCTGCCTAGGCGTGTCGAGTATTGAATGGGCTGGCTAGGCCAGACGCATAAGAAAACGCTAAACGCTTCTACTCATGGCGCTGCCGATCAGGCCGCCGATCCCGCCGCTGACGGCTGAGTCGCCAGCCGATTGTGGCAGGTAGGGCTCAATTGAGTGGGCCAAAATGGGCAATGGCATGCTCTGGAGCCAGACATTGCCTGGACCCGTGAGCGCGACTAAATGGAAGCCGTCCGCTCCGAAGACCTTATTTGCGATACCCGGTACCCGAGTGATCTGGAATGAAACGGAGTCTTGGAATACTCCAACATGCCCAGGGTGAACGAGGAGGCTTTGGCCAGCGGCCAGTTCGTAGGTGAAGACCTCACCGGATAGCTCGACCCAGGCGGTACCCTGTCCTTCGAGCTTTTGAAGTATGAACCCATCACCACCCCAAAGGCCGCCCTTGAAGCTCTGCTGCAGCCCTACGGTCGGGGTGATTCCGGAGGTTCCGCAAACCCAGCCATGCCGGTGGACCAGGTAGCCGCCCGAAGCCGAGATCTCCAAAGGGAAAATTCTCCCGGGCATCTTGGCGGCGAACGAGACGGATCCCCGTCCGGAAGCGCACTTATAGCGCGTAAGGAACAGCCCACCGCCACCCGCCATCCGCTTCAGGCCCGCCATGAATCCTTTTCCGCCCCCAGAGGTGGTCTGGGACATCTCTATGTTTGCAGTCATCCAGGAGAGTTCTCCGTGGGTTGAAATGATCTCCTCGCCGCTGTCCAGTTGCATTTCCAGGACGGGAAGCGTGGTGCCCTTTACGTCCGCGTTCATTTGGCTCCTTGTTGAATAGGGAATGAGTTGTAACTTCGACCCAGCACCAAGTGATCTGTAGAAATTCCTCCTTGTTGCTCTGTGGGCTTTGAGGGGTTTGTCGTGATTCCAACGAAGCACCGCAGTTGATATACATTGCGTTCATGTCTCGTGAGGAAGCTGCGCACGATAAGTCTATTCAAGCGAGTGGCCTTGGAGTATCCCTTGGGAGTGAAACCGGTTCCAACGTTTCTGGCGTAAGGCTCTCCAAAAAGAACTTTCTATCAAAACAGGTGGGAGTAAAGGTACCTGAAGTCACGGCAATGTTTTGGATAGCAAAGATACTGACGACAGCCGCAGGTGAGTCGGCCTCCGACTATATGGTGCACGCATTGGACCCATATATAGCCGTCGCAATTGGTGCAGTTGCCTTCTCGGGGGCGTTGCTTGTTCAGCTTTCGCTGGATCGGTTCGTCCCCTGGGCTTATTGGAGCGGCGTTGTAATGGTCGGGATATTCGGGACGATGGTCGCCGACGCAATCCACATACAGCTGAAGATTCCATATGCGGTGTCCTCTGGTGCTTTTGCCGTAACTTTGGCGGTTGTATTTATCGCATGGCACAAGTCGGAAGGCACACTCTCAATCCATTCGATACATAACAGGAGGAGGGAGCTTTTCTATTGGGCCAGCGTGATTTCCACTTTCGCTCTTGGGACCGCAACCGGAGACTTGACTGCGGCCACCCTGGGTTTGGGGTACCTGGTCTCGGGGATATTTTTTGTCGGGGCCATAGCCATTCCGGCCGCGGGATATTGGAAAGGCGGGCTGAATCCGGTACTGGCCTTCTGGGCAGCGTATGTAATTACCCGCCCGCTGGGGGCTTCGTTCGCTGATTGGTTCGGTAAGCCGAAGAGCTTGGGTGCGCTCGGCATGGGTGACGCACCGGTTTCCGGAGTGCTTCTGGCGGGCATCGTAGTTTGCGTAATTGCCATGACCATCGGTCAACGGCCGGAAAGTAAGCATGGCCGACAACAAGCTCAAGCCTCCTAGCCGGTTGCTTCCGCTGTCTACTGCTGAACGCTCTCGATGGCGTTCAAGAACCCGACTTCCCAATCGTGGGCTTTGCACGGTTGCGGCTCGGCCATGGACTGAATTATCCGTTTCGTCAGAGCCGTTGCCGATTGAGGATCCGGACCGCTGACGAGGGTACCGCCTTGGAGGAGTTCGGCAATCACATTCTCTCTTCCATGACCGGGAACTATGTCCAGGATCAGTTGCCTACGACCCACAGCCCTCGCCTCGGAAGAGACGATTCCGGGAGTAGTGATGACCAAGTCGCAAGAAGCCAGTTGAACCTCGACGTTGTCGATAAAGGGATACGGTCGAATCTCGCCAGACGACATTTTCAAGTTCGCCGAAAGCTTTTCCAATGCAACCAACAAAGATCGGTTCATCCCTGTAAGGACAGAAACCACGAATCCCTCTTGGGCAAGGTGCTCAGCTATGTGGACGGATTTCGCCGACGCCCACGCGCCCGTTGCCAACAAAACATGATTTGCATCCTCGGGAATGCCGAGAGCATGCCGGGATTCGTGGCGGGAGGGGGGATTGAAAAATTGCCGTCTGATAGGGATTGGCACCCGCAGAATCTTGGCGTCCGGGGCGAAGCGAAGCGTCGTTGACTCCGCCAGGACAGAGTTCACCAAGTAAAGGTCTATACCTGGGGCAACCCACATGGAGTGTGAGGACCAGTCGGTACAAATCGAGATCGCCTTTGAACCAGGTAAGTTTCGATTCAAGCGGCTTACCACCTGCGCACCCAACGGGAAGACACTCAAAAGGAGAGTTGAATGACCGGAAGTCCGGTCATTCAGGTGGTTTGCGAGGTTCTTGGCGATGCGGGAAGCCCCCTGGCCCTCCATGGTCCTTGCGAGTCGCGTGCCTTGGCGAATGTGAGAGAAATGTAGAGCGTCGTACAGAGGCGGTAATGCCATCAACGACTTGAATGCCCTCGTACCAATTCGGCCGTTGAGCCTTCCGAGCAGTTTCATGCAGTCGACAATTTCGACCACTGTACCGGTGGCCGAAAGGACCTCCCGACATGCTTCAGCAGAGGCACCATGGCCATTACCGATCGAACCGGAGAGAATTACAGCCCTGTCGAAGATTGTCGTTCTCCTAGATTCGCGGATGTAGCGATAAGCACAATTCTGACATTTGGAGCATCAGAGTAGCCGGATAAGGCTAACGATATGGGTAAATCATGGCCCATCTCCACGGGACGATACAAGCTCGTTACCAAGTATCTCATTGTCCGTGGCGACATCACTATTGGTTTCAGCTTCTGCGATTTGGGTAGCTCAGACAGGACGGAGACGCAGCCTGGGACGTGGTTGTTCCAGCGGGAGGCAGCTGAATGGTGAAAATTGACAGCGATTGAGGCAGGCCCTTTCACTGGCGAGGCCTCCGATTTACTTGAAGAAACTGCCAGGGTAGTAATACCGCCACTTAGAAGCGCAGTTTTCAGTCTTTGCCCTCATATCTCTACGGTTGCCGGTTACCATTTTGGATGGATTGACAAGAATGGTAATGCTGTCACCGAGCGAGGCGGTAAGCTACTCAGGCCCACCATTGCTCTTGCCGCGGCAGGGATGATTTCCGGGGATTCCCCAAGACGATCCGCAAATTCCGAGATGTCCTGCACAGGCTTTCTCGCTGCGTCAGTAGCCATCGAGCTGGTTCACAACTACTCCCTGATCCATGACGATGTCATCGACAGGGATGATCTCCGGCACGGTAGGCCGACTGTATGGCGCGTTTTCGGTTCCGCAAGGGCGATTCTCGCAGGAGATGCCTTAGCATCGCTGGCAACCGAAGTGTTGGCTAAGGTCGACTCAGCTTACGGCCTACGTGCAATTGGAGAGTTGACCAGTGCGGTTGGCCGTATGGTAGCCGGCCAGGCTCAGGACATTGCACTCGAGCAACACTCGATTCCGCCGAGAGCACTGAGATCGCTTTCCGGGGGAACGGAATTGGTCAGCTGGGCGAGCAAGGGAATCGACGGCTACGTCAGCGCATACCTGGAAATGGCGGCTGCAAAGACGGGAGCGCTCTTCGGTTGCGCGGCGGTTCTTCCTGCTTTGCTCTCCGGGCTTGAGGAAGGCGAATGTGAAGCCCTGCGGAGTTTTGGGACGAACGCCGGGGTTGCTTTCCAGGCGATTGACGACGTTCTGGGAATTTGGGGCGATCCCGAAGTAACCGGTAAGCCTTTATATTCGGATATTTTCTCCCGGAAGCTCTCCCTTCCCGTGGCATTGGTCCTTTCCGGCGCCGGAGATTCAAAAGACAAATTGCGCTCTATCTACGGATTGCCGTCAATAGGCCCGAAGGCCGCGAGCGAAGCTGCCCGTGTGATCGAAGATGCCGGAGCGAAGGAACAGGCTTATCGACTGGCCGACGAGTATATGAATTTGGCCTTGTCTGATTTGAAGAGGACGGATTGCACCCCGAGGGGTCGAGCGGCCCTGGGGGAGATTGCCGGCTTTATGGCCAGGAGAGATCGATGACTCAAGAATGGATTGCCGTTCCGGGTGGTATTCGGATCCTCGCGCCGATGAGTATTGAAGCTTGGGCTGCAAGGCGAGGTGTCGGTAGAGCGATTGCCGACGTTACGAATGGTGGGATCAATCCTGCAAGACGACTGGCAAACGAAATCGTGGTACGAGCTGGTATCGGTGGGACAAGAGTACTGAGTGGCCCCGGTAGTGCTGACCGCCTTACCAACGAGTGCAGCCGGCTTTTGGTGGTCGGTTTGTGCGGCGCTATCGGAGCTGGGCTGGAGACCGGTGACGTAATTGTGGCTACGAAGGTCATTGCAGAAGCAGATGGAGCTGCTCAAGCATCAAGCACGGAGAGCGAAAACCAGAAGCCCATTTCGTTGTCGATGCCCCACCAACTCTCCCGGCACTTGGCGATGCATGGGCTTAGGGTTGCAACCGGTCCGATTCTGACAAGCGAGAGATTCGTACCGAAGCGACGGCGCAGAAGGCTTTTAGAATCCCGCGGTGCGCTGGGAGTGGATATGGAGTCCTTCTGGATTGTGGACAAGGCCCGTCGATCCGGCTTGCCTACGCAGTTCGGGGTTGTGAGGGTAGTCCTTGACCCACTGGATAGGGGAGTAATTTCGGGCAGAGTAGCTGCCCAATTGCCGAGGGCGCTTAAGTCATTATCTCTGGTCTGCCAAGTCATAGCTGAACTCGAAGGGGCAAGTTGCTCCGGGCTCCCGATGGCAAGCCGAGAAGTCGTCAAGAGGGATATGGCGGGATGAGAATCTACCTGGCCAGATCTAGGGCATTTTGCGCGGGAGTCGACCGGGCAATCGAGATTGTTGAGCGTGCACTTTCGAAATACGGGCCCCCGGTATATGTGCGCAAGCAAATTGTGCACAACGAGTTCGTGGTGAATCAACTCGCTGCAAAAGGCGCTGTTTTTGTTGAGGAGGTTGATGAGGCGCCACCCAGGTCGGTGGTGGTCTTCTCCGCTCATGGTGTGTCGCCTGCGGTCAGGCAAGAGGCCGATTCCATGGGGCACAGAGTTATCGACGCCACTTGCCCCCTTGTGACCAAAGTTCATGTTGAGGCAAAGCGAGGTTACGAGCGAGGTGATCAGGTAGTGCTGATTGCCCACGCGGGTCACGACGAAACCCTAGGCACGATGGGCGAAGTCCCAGGCATTCATCTGGTTGAGTCGACGGATGACGTGTTGAAGCTCGGGCTTGATTCGGCCAGAGGAGTCACCTTTATAACTCAGACGACCCTCGCTAATGACGAGGTGTCCGACATCGTCGGTCACCTGGTAGCGAGGTACCCGTTAGCGACCCCACCTCCATCTGAGGATGTCTGTTACGCGAGCCAGAATCGGCAGAAGGCAGTGAAGGAATTGGCTGAGAAATGCGACACGATTCTTGTGGTCGGTTCGCGGAGTTCTTCTAATGCCAACCGACTTGTCGAGGTTGCCATTCGGAGTGGCTGCCAAGCTTCGCTGATTGACGATTCAGAGGGAATCCCATGGGCGGCGATTTCCGAGGAGTCCTCGGTTGGGGTTGCAGCCGGTGCTTCCACTCCGGAGATGCTTGTGGTCGGGGTTGTCTCGGAACTGAAGAGGCACTTCGGCGATTGCCCCATAATCGATTTGAGAGTGAACTCCGAAGATTTCGAGTACGGGGTTCAGTTCACCATTCCATCGGGACTGCGGGACTCGTCTTCCGATACCCACAACGTGCAGGAAGCTCCATCGGGCAGTGACGAAACCTTTCGCTCCGCTCAGCCTCCGACAAGGAAGATGCGCCG
This sequence comes from Acidimicrobiales bacterium, assembly GCA_027451785.1. GTDB lineage: Bacteria > Actinomycetota > Acidimicrobiia > Acidimicrobiales > JAKAVM01 > DAIDIS01. The sequence continues at coordinate 13,735 of DAIDIS010000038.1, read as the reverse complement.
GACCAAGATCAGGAACCCAAATAGGAGGTTCTAGGCTTGTCGATTCCCATTAAGCAAAAAGCAGCGATATTCAAGTATCTCGCGCAGCAAAAGCGGCGCAAGGTCGAAAAGTTTCCTCTGATAGTCGAGTTGGAGCCGCTTTTTGCCTGCAACTTGTCTTGTTCCGGGTGCGGAAAGATTCAACATCCAATCGAAACCCTGCGAAAGCGCCTTAGCGTCGATGACGCGGTGGGGGCAGTTGAGGAGTGCGGAGCCCCAATGGTTTCGATTGCCGGTGGAGAGCCACTCCTCCATCCCCAAATCGACAAGATTGTTTATGAGTTGGTCAAGCGCAACAGGTTCGTCTATCTGTGCACCAACGCCCTCCTGCTTCAGCGCAAGGCCCGGCATTTTGAGCCATCGGACAATTTCTCTTGGGTTGTCCATATCGACGGCCTGAAAGATGCTCATGACAAAGCCGTAAGTAGGGAAGGGGTTTTCGACAAGGCTGTCGAAGCCATAAGGGAGGCAAAGGCACTTGGGTTCAGGGTGACCACCAACTCGACCTTCTTCAGCACCGATTCCCCAAAGACCGTGAGGGAAGTCCTCGATTTCCTTAACGATGAGCTGCAGGTAGACGCCATGATGATTTCACCAGCGTATGCTTACGGCAAAGCTCCCGACCAGGAACACTTCATGGGTGTAGCAGAGACTCGGAGACTCTTTTCCCAGGCATTTGCCCATGGGGGCCGGAAGCGTTGGCGACTAAATCATACGCCCTTGTATCTCGACTTTCTCGAGGGCAAGGTCGACTACGACTGCACTGCATGGGGGATACCGTCCTATTCGATTTTTGGCTGGCAGAGACCGTGCTACTTGATGGCCGACGGGTACGCAAGAACCTACAAGGAGCTGATCGAGACAACGGATTGGGGTAGCTACGGAAGGGGAAAGGACATTCGCTGTGCCAATTGCATGGCTCACTGCGGTTATGAGCCGACCGCAGTGCACGCTACTCTCGGGTCGATGAAGGAGTCGCTTAGGGCGGCTCTGGGTCCTTGAGCCGCCCCCAAGGAGTTGCCGGAAAGTCGGTTGTGATAACCGGGTCGTCTCGCGGCCTGGGGAGAGCGATGGCGATTGAAGCCGGGCGGCGTGGAGCAAGGATCGGCCTTATCGCAAGAAGCAAGGCCGACCTTGACGCTGTGGTTAGTGAAGTCTCGGATACCGGTTCAACCGCAGTCGCCTACCCGGCCGACATTTCCAATGGGAAAGAGCTCGGGCGTGCTCTGAGGATTGTAACTGCCGGTCTCGGGGGCATTGACGTCCTGGTTGCCAATGCGGGCGTAGGTATGAAGGCAGAGTTGGTTTCTACGAAGACATCGAGGGTCGCGGAGGTGATCGGAACCAATGTCGCGGGCACGATCAACACCTTCCGGATTGGGCTGGCTCCCATGCTCCGGGCCCGGAACGGACAGCTGGTCCTGGTCTCATCGATTGCGGGCATTACCGGAGTGCCATATGAGTCCGTTTACTCGGCTACCAAGTTTGCGGGTGAAGGATTGGCGGAGGCATTGGCTGCCGAGCTTGCATCTAAGGGAATTCGAGTCACGACAGTGAGGCTTGGTCGGGTTCGGACTGGCCTCGACATCGGCAATTTCGGGTCTGCCGGCGGAAGGGAGAGCCGACTGGTGCCCAGGTCGATGGATGCCGCTGATGCGGCCTCCAAGATTTGGGATGTGGTCGAGGCCGGCAGACGAGAGGCCTTCATTCCGGGGTGGCTTAAGTCTGCCCATCTCGTGAAAGTTGCATTCCCCCGGCCCTATTGTTGGGCCATGTCCAAGGTCGCCATGAGAATCAAGTGATTCCGCTGGTTAATCGGCTTGACCGCTTCCAGCAAAAACGGAAAACGACTTCGGTAGCGATTGCGGTTTTCAAGAAGTACTCAGATGACAACGGCAGCCTACTGGCGACTCAGCTTACATACTCCAGCTTTGTCGCATTGTTCCCGCTCCTGCTCCTGCTGACCTCGGCACTTGGGGTCTTGCTGGTCAAGGCCCCAGGTATCAAGCGCCGGATCCTCCAATCGGCGTTCGTGGAGTTCCCCATCGTGGGCACTCAAATTAAGGACAACATACACACGATCGCGCATGTGTCCATTCCTGCGTTCGTCGTCTCGGCATTGGGATTGCTCTATGGGTCGCGCGGCCTTTCAAACTCGGCCATATTCGTGACTCAACAAGCTTGGGGTATCCCGGCATCCGGACGACCAGGGTTCTGGTCCCGAACCTTGAAAGGTATGGAATTCACTGCTTATCTAGGCTCGGGGACAATAGCTGTCACTATGCTTTCGGGGTGGCTGACGGGCGCTGCTCCAGAGATTGTCTTGCGGGTCGCGGCTACCATCGTCGCAATTCTCCTTAGTTGCACTCTTTATCTGGGTGCGTTCAAGATGCTGACGCCGCTACGACTTCCAATGAGAAAGTTGATGCCGGGGTCACTGGCCGGAGGCCTGGCATGGTGGGTCTTGGAGTCGGTCGGGTCCTATCTAGTGCGCCACGCAATGAGAAGTGCCTCCGGCTCCTACGGTATGTTCGCTGTAGTGATCGGGCTATTGGCATGGGTGTTACTTGTGTCGGAGGTCACACTTCTATCTACGGAGCTGAACGTCGTTCTCTACAAGGCAATTTGGCCAAGGAGCCTTGTTTCCGACCGAGGTGAGGAAGTAAGCATTGGGAATCAAAATCAGATTTAAGGCTCATGCTTGGGTATCTCGCTGCGATAATTTCTGCCGTCTTTAACGCGGCATCATCGGTTGCTCAACGGAAAGCGGGTACCTCGATTGGGGACCTGGACGTAAGGGGATGGCGGTTGGCCATACTTAGGTTCCGGAATCCGTACTGGCTGGTATCAGTGGCTGGGGTTGCGGCGTCTTTTTGCTTTCATCTGGTCGCCTTGGCGCATGCCAGCCTGACCGTTGTTCAACCCCTTCTCGTCATCGAGCTGGTATTCGCCTTGGCCCTGGCCCAGCGCATCAATGAGGAGAGGCACAATCGTGGCAGCTGGGCAGCGGCCGGGATGATCGTCATAGGCCTTGCTGGATTTCTGGCCACTTCCGAGAATCACTCCGCCCCATCTAGATTGCCTTCGCTCATCCAGTGGATTGCGGCATCGGGCTCGGTGTGCCTTTTAGTTGGAATCGTAAGGGCTGGCTTGCGATCTCCGGAGGGGAGGATTGCTTCTGCTGGCTATGGCATAGCAGCGGGCGCACTGTTCGCGCTCACTGCCGCTTTCGCAAAGTACCTAACAGTCGTTGCTCACCATCGCGGATGGGGAGTGCTCGGAAGTTGGTCGCCATACGTGATGGCCTTCTGCGGAATTGCGGCCCTTTGGTTGTCGAACAATGCCTTTCAATACGGGCAGGTCAGGATCGCTCAGCCTGCGATTACCATAACCGACCCTTTGGTTTCGGTGGCGCTGGGGGTCGGCCTGTTCGGAGAGAGCCTGAGATCCGGCGTGTTGGTGATTCCGGAGTTGGTTTCGCTGTCACTCGTTGTATGCGGAGTCTTGTACATTAACGGCTCCAATAGGCAGGCTGGGAAAAGCAGCAACCGGGGAGAGGCAGGGTTCTCCGCCTGAATCGTGGTGCGCCAGTACGGCACGGTTGCAATTCTTGTTGCCGGCGATGAAGGTAGGTCTTACCAAACGAAAGGAATAAGCCGTTTGCGGCCTTTGGCGAACTCGCTGTATTTGGTTCCGAGCTCATTCTCCAGCGCTGCCTCTTCGACTCCGATTCGGTAGGCCAAGCCTGCGAAGACTGCCCCAACGGCAACGAGAAGTGAAATGTAATAGCCGAAGAATATCCCCACGCCGGTGACAACCAGCAGGACGCCGGCATAACTTGGGTGGCGAAGGAATTTGTAAGGACCTGACTGGATCACCGGCTGGTCCTTACTGGTTTGAACCATGAAGGTAAAATATTGCCCGAGAGCGGCAAAGCACCATAATCGCAACGCAAAGCCCGCCACGAAGACACAAATTCCCAACCAACTGGTGACATGCCGTGATCCGAAGATTGCACTGGGAAAAATAAGCGCCAGCGCTATGGCTACAACCACCCCGATATTGGGGATGATATTCGCAAGTTTGCTTCCCTGATCTGCGGTCGAGGCCTCGGCTCGCTTGTGCAAGCCTTTCCTCAGCTCAATCGCGAGCCAAACGACGCCAATGACTCCAAAGATCACTTTCGCCGAGAGTGGAATAGCAGTGGACCGCATCACAGAATCTTATCCCTTACTTACTGAGATGTCAGTAAGTAGCTGGCAATGCGGAAGTCGGCAGAAACCCTCACAACCCTCATTTCGATATCGAACGCAGAGAGTGTGTAAGACAGCGCGACGAGCATGTCGAAAGCCTAGATTTGCGAATCTGACGGATTCATTAAGGTTTGGGTCATTTTTGAGACGATTTGTAAGAAAATTCGGTCAATGAACCTCGATGGGTTGAGGGTTCTTGCCGGCGGGCCGCCAAACCGGCTAGAGCCTCGGATGCGAAATGCAGAGTCCCCTGGCGCGACGAGAGGGTCCTTCGAGGACCCTCTTCATTGGAGCGGACGACGGGATTCGAACCCGCGACCCTCACCTTGGCAAGGTGATGCTCTACCAGCTGAGCCACGTCCGCGCTGGGGACATACTACCAACTCAACAGGCCGAGCGTAATCTCGGTCCGTTGAGCCAAAAAAAGCTAAACGTTGGGTCCAGTTCAGCGAGCCGTTTTGCCCTTGGCCGGGAGCTTCCGAGCGGGGGTGGTCCCAGACCGGGATGCGCCTGATATCGAGGGACTCCGACGGGCGCGAGTCGTGCTGGCCGGTGATCGCTTTGCATGTTCATCGGCAGATCCGGTTACGGTAGCAACGGCTTCAGTTTCAATGCTCTCAGCAGCGTCAGCCGTCTTGCCGTTTACTTTCTCGGCCGCCTTCTTCAGCTCAGCAAGGGAGTCGAGTAGGTAACCACCGATGCGGTCAACGTCATGGAGAGCGTCGGCACAGGCCATCAAACCGAAATTCATCCTGCCCATGTAGCTCATAACTGTGATGTTCAGGGCCGCGCCATTTGAGACCGGACCCATAGGGTACATGGCGACCAGCCGGGAGCCAGCGGAGTAGAGGGGAAAGTTCGGGCCGGGCACGTTCGAGATGAGCACGTTGAATATCGGCTTCAAGCGTTCGAAGACTTTCATGTCTGCAATCAATCGTGCGGCACGAGCGGCAATTGCCGGCGCGGCGAACTCCGCCCAATCGGTGAGCGTCGTGGCCCCGATGGCCTTGTCCTGTTCTTTGGCCTGAAGCACTCCATCGGATATGGCATGAAGTCTCTCGACCGGATCTTCTATGTCGGATGCGAGCGTTGCAAGCATCCCGGAGACCTTGTTGCCAAGGGATCCCATATTGTCTTCCGTCCTAACTGAAATAGGTACGAATGCCACCAGGGGAGATTCCGGTATTTCGCCCTTCGACTCCAGATACCTCCTCAGCGCGCCGGACGTAAGGGCCATCACCACGTCGTTGACCGTCCCGCCAAAAGTGTTCTTGATCAGCTTCAAGTCGTCCAAAGACACATCTACGAAGCTCGCCTTGCGCCTTGGGCCTACGGTCACGTTGAGGCTTGTCTTGGGGCAGCGGAAAGGAGAAGGTGGCGGGCTTACCCCAGGCTGACGATTTCTCTCCCGCAGATTAAGCGCCATTTCCATAGTTCGCCTGACAGCCTTTACGGCAGATATCGGTTGACGGGAAAGTGAGGAGAGAGCGTATCCGACCATCTCGAAATCACTGGGGACGTGATCCGGTTCCCAGGGCTTTTCCGGTGGAGGTACTTCTCTCACTTCTGCCGACAGGTCTAAGAGATTGACGATCAGCTCGGCGCCCGAGACGCCGTCGATCGCTGCGTGGTGCGTCTTCGTTATTACAGCGAAGTAGCCGTCTTGTAATCCTTCAACTACGTAGGCTTCCCATAATGGATGGTTGCGGTCCAGCTGCCTGCCCATTATCTCGCTCGCCAGCTCCGCCAACTCCTTCTCTCCGCCAGGCGATGGTAGGGCTGCGCGCCTCAGGTGGTAGTCCAAGTCGAAATCGGGATCCTCGATCCAGATCGGGTGGTGGAGTGCAAACGGCACTTGAACCAGACGTCGCCTGAATGGAGCGAGAAGGTGAATGCGGGACTCGAGGACTGAGCGGACGGCTTCATACGGTCTGTATGTTTCCGGCTGCTCGGAGGGATCAAATACGAAGACACCGCCTGTGTGCATGTGCTGCTCGGGTGTCTCCAAATATAGGAACGTGGCGTCGAGACCCGTAAGGCGTTGCATATTTACCCCAATTCTTCGGCTTCAAAACATGGCAATTTGCCACTCCGGCGTTCATGACCGGAAGCGGGTGATTCACGCCAGAGTGGCTGCAAATCCATCACCCATGCGGTTCTTACCCGCTCCCATTGTGCTTCAAAAGGAGTCTCTCGCGCCACACGCCCAGCGGAGATAATTGTGAATTCTGTGATAAGTGATCAAGAGTCAGCGACCCGAGTGGCCGAATCCGCCGATTCCTCGCTCGCTCTCGCTCAGCTTGAAAGTAGGCGAGAAATGAACCTGTTCCACCCGTTGAATTACGAGCTGTGCGATTCTGTCGCCACGCACGATTTCGTAGGGTTCGGCTGGGTCGAGGTTGACCAAAATGACTTTAAGTTCGTCTCGATACCCGGAGTCGATTAATCCAGGCGTGTTCAAGCACGTCACACCGTGCTTGAACGCTAGCCCACTGCGCGGTTGGACAAAGCCGGCGTATCCGGAGGGTATCTCGATCGCAATTCCCGTAGGAATTAATGCCCTTCCTCCGGCGGGTGCGAGCCGGGCACCCCGAGCGGCATAAAGATCGGCCCCGGCATCACCTTCCTTGGCATACGAGGGGAGCACTGCTTCAGGATCCAATCGAACGATTGGGATGGTTACCTGAGTAATGGATGCTTTGGAATCTGACACCGGAGGATAATAACCCGGGTTGCATAATGGGGTCCTACCCATTGGGTACGATCGTTGGGTGTTGGTTTGGATGGATTTGGAGATGACCGGTCTCGACCCTTCGAAGGACGTGATCGTAGAGATAGCAACCCTGGTAACAGACGACGAACTGAATATCGTCGCAGAGGGACCCGACCTAGTCGTGTCGGCTCCGCAAGAGGCTCTTTCTGAGATGGATCCCTTCGTGGTCAAGATGCATACCAAGAGCGGTCTGCTGGAGAAAATCCGGGAGTCCCAGGTCACACTTGCGGAAGCGGGCGAAAAGACGCTTGAGTTCATTAAGGCTCATGTACCGGAGGCCAAGACGGTTCCACTTTGCGGAAACTCAATTGGCACCGACCGCAGGTTTCTTGCCGCTTACCTTCCTGAGATCGAGGAGTACCTCCATTACAGGAGTGTCGACGTGTCTACCGTCAAGGAGCTTTGCAAACGGTGGAAGCCGGACCTGGTCGATGCTGCACCAGCCAAGCAGGAAGCCCACAGAGCCATGGATGACATCCAAGAGAGCGTGCGGGAGCTGGCCTACTACCGGGAGCATTTCTTCCGATAGTGCCCGATACCTCAGCCGAACACGAGCCGGATAATTCAGCCGAACACGAGCTGACGAGAACGACCGTGCTGGGGAGGCCGACGCATTGAGCGACAAAGACTCGGACGGCCTCAGGGTCCAAACTGTCGTACGCCAAGAGCAGGAGCCTGCCGCCGAATGGGTGAACGAAGTTGTCCCAGGCGTCCTCCGCATGCAGTTGCCCGTCACAATGCCCGGGATCAGGCATGTCAATTGCTACGCCATCGAGGGTAAGGATGGCGTAACACTTATCGACCCTGGGCAGCCCGGCCATGCATCGTGGAAAGCGCTGACCAAGAGGCTTGCGTCCGCTGGGGTTGCCCTTCCCCGCGTAAAGCGGGTGATAATGACGCACTCCCACGCGGATCATTATGGGGGCGTAGCACGTCTGCGGGAGGAGTCCGACGGCAAAGTCATCGGATACCAAGGCTTTGGGCGAAAAGTGATAGCTAGGGGTATTCACGACTGCTCCGGGCACCTGACTGGGATAGACGGAATAAGCGAGTCTCACGAAATAGATCGCGACTACCCTCTTTGGCGGATTCCAAGACCTTGGGGGTCTGCTGCCGGCCCAGGCGACCTTCCGGTACGTTTCAGGATCCTGTTGGCGTTGCAGGAAAGGCGAATCAATTCTTTGCTTACGACTCCGCTACCGGACCTTGAGGCTATCGACGGGCAGGTGCTGTCGCTGGGGGGAGACGAATGGGTCTCGGTATTCACGCCGGGGCACACCCTGGATCATTTATGCCTCTATCGGCCCAAAGACGGAACCTTGATCTCCGGAGACCATGTTCTCCCTACGATCACGCCACACGTTCCGGGAATCGCGGGTGGAGAGGATTCGCTGGCGTCCTTTTTGGCTTCCCTGGATAAGGTCACCAAGGTCGGTGAGACAGGTCTGGTGTTACCGGCGCATGGGCATCCTTTTGGCGACCTGGCCGGGAGGGTAGGTTCCATTCGTACTCACCACCAAAAGCGGGTGGCCGACATCGTGAGGATTCTGAGAGAGACCGGGGTCGCCAACGTGCCGGAGATTGTGGAAGCACTATTCCCCGCAAGCCGTCGAGGTCTCATGGCTGAAAGTGAGGTATTTGCTCACTTGGAGCACCTAAGGATCGGTGGAAAGGTGGAAAACGAAGTGGTGAAGGGCGAACTCGCATATCGCTTGGTGGATTGAGGACAAGCTTCGAAGCGGCCGGGAATTCGGGACTTTGAGGTGTAGGTAGTTCGGCTGGCGTGTGAAAGGCTGATGGGAAATCTCAATCAGGGAGGTATTTCGTGGAGTATAGGAGTCTAGGCAGGACTGGAATCAAGGTAAGCCCCCTTTGTCTAGGGGCCATGATGTTCGGGTCGTGGGGAAACCCGGACCACGAAGAGTCCTCGAGAATTATCAACATGGCTTTGGATGCCGGAATCAATTTCGTCGACACGGCGGACGTCTACTCAGCAGGTGAATCGGAAACCATTGTCGGCAAGGCAATCAAGACTCGTCGCGAAAGCATCGTCCTGGCCACCAAGTTTCACGCACCAATGGGTGACGACCCCAACCAGCGCGGCAACTCACGGCGCTGGATCGTTCGTGAGGTTGAGGCAAGCCTGAAACGGCTCCAGACTGATTACATCGATCTCTATCAGGTGCATCGGCCCGACCCTTCGGCGGACATCGAACAGACGCTCTCAGCCCTTAGTGACCTAGTTCACTCGGGGAAGGTCTTGGCCATCGGCAGCTCGACATTTCCTGCCGAGGAGATCGTGGAGGCACAATGGGCTGCCGAGAAAAGGGGACTTGAGCGCTTCATGACCGAGCAACCCCCGTACTCGATTTTCGCAAGGGGAGTAGAGGCGAGCATCCTGCCTACTTGCCAGCGCTATGGAATGGGGGTCATATCATGGAGTCCTCTCAACGGTGGGTGGCTCTCCGGGAAGTTCCGCAAAGGCCGGCAAGTGGACAGCGTCAGGGCCGGGAGACTTCCTCAGGCGTACGATCCGTCACTACCGCATAACGCAGCGAAATTGGACCTTGTTGACGAGCTGGACAAGATTGCAAGCAATGCAGGGATTTCTCTCCAGGTGCTTGCGGTCGGGTTTGTGACGAAGCATCCCGCAATCTCGGCTGCAATCATCGGACCAAGGACCATGGAACAGCTTGAGGGCCTGCTGCCTGCCTTGGACGTCTCGTTGGACCAGGAAACCATGGACGCAATCGACAAGCTCGTAGTTCCAGGCCGAAATGTTGCTCCAGGTGACGCTGGGTATCAGACGCCCGCTCTTACATCGGCGTGGCGAAGGCGGAGGCCTAGCTAGGTCCTTCGGTGCCGGAAAGCATTGTCGGAAATTTTTATTGTTCAAGTACAAAGCCCGCCTCGAAACCAAGGCGGGCTTTGTCTTTTCATAACGGGAAGGGGCGAGAAACCCCCGTTTGGGAAATGGTTACTTATTCGGTTGAGGGGTGAGCCTCAGGTATGGCTTCAAAGTCTTGAAGCCCTTGGGGAACTTTTCCTTAGCGGTCTCGTCGTCTATGGCGGGGGCGATGATTACGTCGTCACCGTCGTTCCAGTTGACTGGAGTGGAAACTTGGTAGCCGGCCGTCAGTTGGAGGGAGTCGATCACCCTGAGAATCTCGTCGAAGTTCCGGCCGGTCGAGGCTGGGTAGGTGATCATGAGCTTGATCTTCTTATCTGGGCCGATAACGAAGACCGAACGGACGGTCAGCGAGTCCAGAGAATTCGGGTGGATCATTCCGTAAAGGTCGGCAACCTTCTTTTCCGGGTCTCCGATGAGAGGGAAGTTGAGGGATACTCCCTGTGTCTCCTCGATGTCCTTGGCCCACTCATTATGGTCCGAAACCGGATCAACCGAGACGCCGATGACCTTTACGCCACGCTTGTCGAACTCGGGCTTCAATTTTGCGGTATAGCCGAGCTCGGTTGTGCAGACTGGGGTGAAGTCCTTGGGATGGGAGAAAAGGACCGCCCAGCTATCGCCGATCCACTCGTGGAAGTTGATTGTTCCTTCGGTGGTCTCGGCGGTGAAGTCCGGGGCTATGTCGCCTAGCTGTAGGGCCATGAGGGCCTCCTTTTTCGTTCTGTCTGGCTAAGTGCAAATGACATCGTATCTGCTGCCCAGCTGAAAGTCGACTTGATTGGTCAACTTTTACCGGCGTGCTCAATTCCAGCCCGCAAAGGCACCCAAATCCTGGTCGTGACATATCATGGGCGCCGTGCCAATGTGCCGTGCGTTTGCGCTACGAGGCACTCGGATGCTCAGGGTTAGGGATGTTCTGCCCTCGGCCTGATCAAGAGACTGATCTGTGAATGCCGTGATGCGAAGTATTTCGGGATGAAATTGGGGAGGGGTAGCTGTGAGAGTCATTGCTAGGGGCGACGAGATGGGAAGCCACGAACGAGCGTTGGTGGTTACAGCGCACCCTGACGATGGTGACTTCGGCGCGGCAGGTACAGTCGCTCGCTTGGTTGAGGCCGGGGCCGAAGTCCATTACCTGGTATTGACCGATGGAGACGCAGGTGGATTTGACCCTTCCGTCGAGCGCACGCTGATTCCCGGAATTAGGCGTAACGAGCAGAATGAGGCGGCACGCAAAGTGGGGGTCGAGGATGTCGAGTTCCTTGGATATCCGGACGGCCGGCTGGAGGTCACGTTCGCGTTGAGGAAGGAGATAGCCCGCAAGATTCGTGAAGTGAGGCCCAGCTTGGTGATCTCAAACTCACCTGAGCGGGATCTCACTCGGATATACGCGAGTCACCCGGATCACTTAGCCTCTGGGGAGGCGACGATTTCTGCTGTATACCCTGATGCCCGCAACCCCTTCGCCTATCCCGAACTGCTGGATGACCTAGGGCTTGAGCCTTGGACGGTTACCGAGATGTGGCTTATGGCTTCGCCACATTCGGACTTGTTCGTCGAAGTTACCGATCAACTGGAATCCAAGCTCGCTGCGATCCGAGCTCATGCCAGTCAGCTCCCCGATTTCGAATCCACTTCGGTTCGAGTCACCGGAATGCTGTCGGGCTTGGCCTTGAAGGCGGGGCTTCCTGAGGGTTCAAAAGCCGAAGGATTTCAGGCCGTCTCAACCGCCTAGGGTCGTTCTCTGCAGGTCGGCACAGAGATGATGATGTGCGGGCAGCCCCACTGCCGACATCCTTAGACGGTAATGAAGCATGTCTCCGTCGACGGCCAGGCTCCTGCCGAGGGCGGATACGCTCTTCGCTGTAGAAGTCATGGACACGGAAGTACTCACCAGCTCGACGTGGGTTCCCTCGATCATTCCCTCGGCGACTTCGGCGACGCCGAAAGCATGAACGATCATCGCTTCAACGTGATTGGGCGACGGTCCGCACAACCTCCAATACCCGGATTCTTCGTGCATGGCCTGTCCGGTCTCAAGGTTCCAGGTCCTTTGAGAGTAAATGAGGTATGGCTTCCCAGTGTGGGTAAAGACCGTCTCTTCGCCGTAAGTGAAGGGCCTGACCGTGGGGTATTCGCCCACCCCTTCGCCGGACCACTTACCCACCAAGAAGGCGAGCGGCTCTATGGAAGGGTGGATCATAGGACGTATCTTCCCGAAGTCGGGCTCAGCGTTGTGCTGCCCCGATCCCAAGAGTTTCGTTGGTTCGTGCTCCGCAGAACTCGACTTCGAACTCACAGATGGAAGATTACATTACGAATGACAGAATGAATAGGCCATTCAACAGACATTTAAGAATCTGTTCTCGATTTTCAGAGGCCTAGAAGGGTTTCGATCTCCTTGGCAACTCCGTCGTTGTCGTTTGATTCCGCACCGAAGCGGGCGGCCTCTTTGGCAAGGCGATGTGCGTTCTCCATGGCATAGGAGTGGCCAGCCCATTTCAGCATCGGTATGTCGTTTGGCATGTCACCGAACGCCATGACCTCGCTCGCCTCAATCCCAAGCATCTCCGCCTGAGTCCGGAGCCCGGATGCTTTGTCGACTCCAATGGCGGAAACCTCCAGGAGGCCGAAACTGATCGAGTAGGTGACGGTTGCGAAGTGCCCAACAAGGTCTTGAGCGTCTTGAAGCTTGAGCGGCCGAGGGGAGCTTTCCGGGTCGGGAGTCCTGGCCAAAAGCTTGGCAACCGGTCTATCAATGGCTTCGTCTATAGAACGGTAGGAAGATCCAAACCGGCCACGATCCTCCGGTTCCCAGCCAGGAACGAAGTCCTTTTCGGAGACGAATTCCAAGCCTCTCTCCGCTGCAAATCGCACGTCGGGAAAGTGCTCTCGCAAGATGCTCGCCACCTTCAGGGCGACTTCTTGGCCTAATGCGAACTCCTGGATAAGCTCACCCGTGGCGCAGTCGTACAACTGTGCTCCGTTCGAACAGATGGCAGTGTTATGGCGCTTCGTTACGTCAACTACCGGTGCCATCCACCTAGGAGGGCGCCCGGTTACGTAGACGACGTGGATACCGGCTTGTTCGGCGCTATCCAATGCAGCAACCGTGCGAGGTGACACGGTTCCGTCGCTCCTTACGAGCGTGCCGTCAAGGTCGGTGGCGATCAGTTTTATGCGTCGGCTCATATCGGGAGAATCAGGGGTCACTCCGGCACGAGGCTAGCCTGCCTGGAGTGAGTGGTCAGAAACTCAATGAAGCTGTTACGAGGGAAATTCACTTCGTCTGCACTGGGAACGCGGCACGCTCGCCGATGGCTAAAGGGATTTGGTTGGCTTTATCTGCCGGTCAATCGGGCCAGGAAGCTTCTCTGCCGAAAGCTTCCAGCTCCGGAACTCATGTAATCGAAGGACTGCCCCTCAGCCGGAGGACGGTGGAAGGTTTGCGGGCTGTAATGCCCGAAGCTGAAACCGCACTCAAAGGGCACCGGAGCACCCAGATTGTCAAGGCTGACCTCGAAAGGTCGACACTGGTGGCCGTGATGGAGCGGGATCACGTGAGCGAGAGCCTGGACAAGTACGTGGCCAAGACGCGCATCTGGTACACCAGCGTGCTGCGGGACTCGGCACGCCCGTCAGCGCAGCCGACCACGGCGGCTTGACGACGGCAAACTGCGGTGGGTGGACTTCGTTGGTCTGGAATGACGAGCTGCGCACGCTCGACGGCGAGGACAAGGAGGTGGCGTGGGTTCTCTT
>DAIDIS010000037.1 GCA_027451785.1 Acidimicrobiales bacterium | reverse complement strand
AGCGGAATCGACTTGGGGTGCGGTTACTTCGCTTTTTTGACCGGTTGCAGCCGACCGTTGAAGGTGCGGTGGAACGATGCTCTTCTCTAAATCTACGAAGGCTTTGAAATTGTCCGACTGATTCATTGGATCCCCCAATTCCGACTCATAGGTAATCGAGCGAAACGGAGGGATACTTGAATCCTGCCTCACGGCGCAGGGGATGTGGTTGGCTAGTCTGCGGGGAGCTTTATTCTTTCGAGCCAAAGCCCAGGGGCATCCACTTCAGCCGGGGTGGGCAGGTTTGATTTGTCGGCCCATATCTTGAGCAGGGCTTCTTCGCCTTCTCGATCAATAACACCTTTGATGAAATTGTCGCCACGATCGAATTGCGCCTGACTCATTTCAAGGCCAAAAAGCCTGTCGATGAAATGCTCGCTGTCTGAGCGTTCGACTCGGCGGCGCTTCATGGCTTCGCTCAACGCACCATATGACGAGACCAGCTTCGACCCCACTTGGTCCACCATGTGGTCGGACCAACCCATAACGACCGCCATAAGGGCTGAAAGCTCCTCGGAAATTGACCGTTGTTCGGAGGTCAGCATCTCGTCCAGGAGTGTTGACGGGTCACCTAGGAGATCCTGAATGGATTCCACGCTTTGTAGGCTCGCCGGGTCAATGTTCCCGAGCTTTTCCTCTAGAAATTGCGCGCTGGGGGTGTAACCACCTGCGAAGGTGGTCAGCAGCCTGTCGGCCTCGTCGCGCACGTGGTCGATTCTCATCAAAGAGTGAATGGATAATTCCCTGATACAGAGCCACAGAATTAGGTCGTCAGGAGGCAGGCTCCAGTCACTCGCAAAATTGCCGATGTTCTCGGGCACGAAGAGAATCTGGTCCGACGGAGGTCTCGGGACCGGGAGATCGTACTGGGCGAGGCTTGCGATGGACAGCTGCCCAATTGCCGCTCCAATCTGAATCGAAAACAGAAGAGGAGGCAGTGCTTGCATGGCCTTGCCGAAGATTTGGCCAAGTCCTCCGGGTACTGCTCCGAAAAGATCCTGGGGTCCTGCGCCCGCTTCCTCAACCTCGTCTCCGAAGGCCCCCGAGAGATTCGCCTTGCCCATCGACTCCGAAAGGGCCTCCAGCAACGGGCGCCAATCCGAAAGGGTCCTTGCAGCCCATTCCGGGCGTGTGAGGCAGGTAATGACCGGGCCATTGGCGCTGGTGGAAGTGGTCAAACCAGACGCGGTGGATACATGAAGGTCAGCGACCTTCATAAGCTCCTCCAGCTTCACACGCACGAGGGGATCGACGTTGACTATAGGAGCCCCGCCCTGGGCGGACTCTTGGGCCACCTGAGTAGCCAAGTCCCAATTCATCTTCTCCGGGGACGCAAAAAACTTAAAGAGGCTGCGAAAAAGCTCCTCGTTGCCTTCTCCGAATGGGGATGGATTGCTCACATTCCAAGCCTACGCGCTATCCCACCTGCATGCCGCTCGGTCCATGGGCTGAGCGAGGGCCGCTCAGACTCCATTCAGGCTCAAGCTGCGAGTTGAACCTAAGACGACGGGGCAGGGAATGGATTCGCCATTTCTAAGGACAGTCAGAATCTCCATCGTTCCCGGAGGCTGCAGGGAAATATCCGACTGAAGGTCGAGAAGATCGCTGACCTGCTTGGGCCCGACGGAAATTATGAGATCACCAGAGCGCAGTCCGATTTCTTCGGCAGGCCCAGCGGAACCGACGCTGTCGATTACCACTCCGCTTGGCGAACCAGGGCCTTCAAAGCCGGCCGGAGCGCTTTGTCCTTCGATGCCGATCCACCCATATTCGACATCGCCAACTGTGGCGAGTTGCTGGGCCACGTAATCGGCGATGCTCGCCGGAATGACGAACTCTTGAACGTTGGAGTTATAGACCGCGATAGTTCCGGAGGAACCGTAAGGGTTGGTTCCACTGCTCGACGTGGAAGCGGAACTGGACGACAATCCCGCGTTGCTCGGTGCTGAACTAGGTGTCGAATTGGTGTTGGAAATGACCGGAAGAGAGCTACCGCTGTTGGCGGCGTGGCTTCCACTCGGCGGAGCGCTCCCGGAGGAGCCATTTGAGGAGCCATGTGAGGAGGCGGACAAGCTTGGTAACGAGGAGAAGGTCCCGGAACCCCCGGCGGGGGAAGGCGAAGAAGAAGGCTGCGATGCGCCGAGACCTAGCGGGCCGGATTGGGTCGATCCAGCAGTCGCCGGTTGGCTGGCGCCGGTGGTGCCGCCACCTGAGCCACTTCCGCCTGCACCGAGTTTCCCAGTGGACCCCAACGAGACGCCCGTGTCTGGGACCGCACCTCCCGAAGGCTGGGATCCCGAAGCACTTTGCGTAGGGGGATTGGAACCCGACGGTTGAGATGTTGCCTGAGCCGGTTGTGTCGCTGTGGGTGCGTCAAACGTGGGTTGAATGGTCACGGTTGCCGATGACGGAGAGTCCGCCGAGACGATTCCCAAAAGCTGGCCGGCTGAACTTAGGATCAAGCCGCCCATGTCGGCCCCGGTTTGAACTCCCGAGCAAACGCAAGAGACCGATGCGGTGTCCATAATGGTTGACCCATCCAGCATCTGGACGTCTTCTTGGGCCTGTTGGACGGTTACGTCGTTGAAGTACGGGTGCAGAGATGCACTTTGACTTTGACTTTGGCCGGGAGCCGACGAGCCCGACTGGGAGGAGTCGGTACCTATCGACAGCTCAATTTCGCTGTCTCCTGAGACCAAGATGCCCGATGAGTCCACCGGCATCGGTTTCAAGCCGAATGATGAGGCCCCGCTGATCAAAGCTAACCCGGTGGCGGCGTCGAGGCCGCTGAGCTGCCCAACGACGGATTCGCCCTCGGTGTCCGTCAGTCGGATGCTTGTTGCTCCGGCAAGAAGTCTCGACGACGTGATTACTGAGCCGGAGGAAGATACGACTGCCCCGGTGCCGAACCTGGCCCAACCGTTGGCACTGGCTTCCACGGCAACTACGGAACCCAGGGCGCTCAACACCGCAGCCGGGTTGGAGGAGAACTCCCTGACAGACGTGATTGAAGCGTCGGAGATCACCGTAGCGTTGCGGTTCGAGGTTGCAGAGTTCTTGCCGACTTTGCGCTCGGAGAGAATGCTCCCGTTCTCGCTGATTCCATAGGCAGCGAGGTCCGACAGTCGGATTGACGGCGACTGACTTCGAAAGGCGGAAGTCCTTTCAAGAGCGGAGGGTCCGGAAGAACCGAATCCGCCGGATGCTCCAAAAGCCCCAATCGCAAGGGAAGCAGCTAGGAACCCGGCAACGCCCACGGACTTTCTTTGGATCAATTGAATGCCGGAGAATCGAGACGGCCCTAACGTCGGCCGCCCTGTTGCCAACCCTGCTTCTGTAAGCCTGCGGTGCGCCGACCCGTCAGGCGTTGGCCTGTTGGATTGACTCGTCGAGGCGCGCGCCGCTTCCCGCCCGGCTTCGCTTGGATGCCTCCAAAGCCGGTCGTCCGGAGAGGGAGGTTGAAGGTAGGTTTCCTCCCGCGATTCCCTCTCGAAATCGTCCCCGTGTACTTCGCCCACTTCCTAAAAGAGTACCTGTGTCATATCCGGAAAAGACATCGCGCCCTTCCTTCTCGTAGCATGGTGCAGTGCAGACGAGAGAACTCATCATTTCCGGGTGAGCGCGTACCTCGGGACAACAAGGGCGTGAACCAAACTGGCTAGAGACCTCGCAATCGACCTCGGTACGGCTAACACGCTGGTCTACGAGCGCGGCACGGGAATTGTCCTGAACGAGCCGTCGGTCATTGCCTTGAACTCAAACACGCACGATGTGTTGGCAATGGGGCACGAGGCGTGGCAAATGATCGGCCGTACTCCGGGATATATCACCGCCGCTCGGCCGCTTCGTCAAGGCGCGATTACGGACTACGACATAACTGAACGGATGATCCGGCTCCTTCTGCAGCGTGTGGGTGTCTCCAAGTTCAACAAGCCGAAGGTCCTGATCTGCGTTCCATCCGCCATCACGGCTGTTGAAAGGCGAGCCGTCGAAGAGGCGACCAAGAGGGCCGGGGCCACGAGCGTGCACCTCATAGAGCAGCCGATGGCGGCGGCGATTGGGGCTGGGCTCCCGATCCATGAGCCTTTGGGCAACATGGTTGTCGACATCGGCGGTGGAACGACGGAGACAGCGGTGATCTCGTTGGGCGGGATCGTCTCGCTTGAAGCCATCCGCGTTGGAAGCTTCGATATTGATTCCGCAATACAGGGGTTTGTTCGGCGTGATTATGGAATTGCAGTTGGAGAGAGAACTGCCGAAGAAATAAAGATGGCAATTGGATCCGCATATCCCTCTATCGAGGGATTGAAAGCTGAAGTACGCGGAAGGGATGTCATGACGGGCCTTCCGAAAACCGTCATATTGAACCCTGCCGAAGTTAGAAAAGCGATTGAAGAGCCTGTAGCCGCCATGGTCGATTCAGTGGTTAGGTGCCTTGGCCAAGCGCCTCCAGAACTCGCCCAGGACCTGATTAGCGAGGGAGTTTTCCTAGTGGGCGGCGGTGCGCTGCTGCATGGCCTAGCCCAAAGGCTCGCAGAAGAGACCGCTCTGCCTGTAAGGCTGGTGGACGCACCATTGGAATGCGTTGTCCTTGGAGCGGGACGTTGTCTAGAATCTTTCGAGTCACTGAAAACTATCTTCATGAAACCGGGTCGTTGACACTTTGGGCCCGGGATGTGTAAAGCTATGTCAGTCGTGAATTATTTCCCGAGAAATGCCCAGCGGGCGTCAGGGTCGGCTTCCGGAAAAAGAAGGAATCCGTGGCGCGCGTCAGCAATTGCGGTAGCCGTTCTTTCGTTCGGTGCCCAGTTGTTGAGCCTTTCGACATCTCCTGCGTCTGCGGACCCATCAATCTCAGGCGACCAGGCACAGATTTCGCAGATACAGGCAACGATCAATTCCTACAACCAGAAATTGAACGTGCTCAGCGAGAACTACGATGCCGCGCAGATCCGTGTCCAGCAGGAATCGGCACAGGTAGCCGCCGCAAACGACAAGCTTGCCTCCGACAAAGCATCAGAAGTCAGCACTGAAGGCATACTTCGCAAAGAGGCGGTTACTTCGTTTATCGATGACGGCAGGGTGTCCACATTGGACTCGATCATGAGCGGGGGAGCAAACGACATTGCCGTCAAGAGCTTCTACCTGAACGTAACGGCCAACCAAGAGCAGTCCACGATCTCGTCCCTGCAGGCCGAGCAGCGAAATATCGCTAAGGAACAGGCCGTATATCAGCAAGCCTTGGCCATCGATCAACAGTCGCTGGCGCAAGCTAGCGCCGACAAGAACGCCGCATTGCAGGCCCAGGGAGCTGAACAGAGCCTTTTGGCCAGCGTAAAGGGCAACCTTGCGACACTGTTAGCTCAACAGCAAGCCGCTGAGCAGGCAGCGAGGGAAGCAGCTGCCCAAGCTGCATACAGGAGCCAGCAACAAGCGGCCGCAGCAGCCCAATCCTCAGGAGGAGGAGATGGAGGGTCGAGCTACCAGGGTCCCAATCCGACCGCTCCGCCCGTTTCCGGAGCAGCGGGTATCGCCGTTCGCACCGCCTACAGTGTTCTGGGCAAACCGTACATCTGGGGTGGTGAAGGGCCGGATGGAGACGATTGCTCCGGGTTGACTGCTTATGCGTGGAGCCAAGCCGGCGTCAGCTTGCCGCACGGGAGCATCGCACAGTACTACGACACCACCAGGATCAGCGCTTCTCAGCTACAGCCGGGCGATTTGGTCTTCTACTCGCCTCCTGGAGATGTCGCTCTCGGCCACGTCACGATCTATATAGGTGGTGGCCAGGTTATCGGTGCCGACACATTCGGAACGTACATCCATATCCAATCGATCAACTACGTGAGTGACCCGGTTGGCTATGGACGGGTAGCCTGACGACTCGCCGACGCATTCATTGATAAATCCGTAGATGGACGAACAACCTCCGGACCTCGGCGGAGTTGAAATTTCACCGGGTCAAAGTTCGTCGGGACAAAACTCCGATGACAATGCCCCCGAAAACCCCGTAGAGCAAAACCACCAAAAGTTGCGGGGCAGGTTCCTTGCGGCGTTAGTGGCGGTCCTGGTTGTCGCCATTTTGTTGTTCGTTGGGTGGGTTGGCCTTTTTATCCACTACAAGAACTATTACGCGATGGGGCCTGGGCAGGCGCAGCCGGTTGGGTCGCTCATCACAACCCCTAAGCAGATGACCAAACATGAGCGCAGCAATTTCCTACTCACCGATGTAACACTCGAAACCATCTCCATGGGAAACGTGATCGGAAACCTCCTCGATCCGCACGTTCAAATGGTCAAGGCCGCCGAGATTCTCGGACCGCTGACGCCGTCTCAGCTCATCCCTGTTTCGAATCAGGAAATGTCCGGTTCCCAAGACGTCGCCGAGACGTTGGCACTTCAACACCTCGGCTACAACGTGAAGGAGATCTCGGGCGCCTACGTTGTCGGCGTTCAGGCAGGCACTCCTGCGGCAAAGTATTTTGATCAGGGCGCGATTCTTATCTCTTTGGACGGAAAGCCCATCGCAAGCGCAGAGCAACTTGTAAGCATGCTTTCCGCCTACAAGCCTGGCCAATCCGTGAATTTCAAGTATGAGACGAGCGTGGGCGGTTCACAGAAATCCATTTCGTTCAACCTTGGGTCCAAGTCGGTAAAGGACGGGTCCGGGAAGGTTGTGAATAAGGCCTTCATCGGGGCCGAGGTGAGTGACTTCACAGTTCCCCAATTGCCGTTTCCGGTGTCGATCAACTCCGAAGGAATAGGAGGGCCTTCTGCCGGGCTGTCGTTCACGCTCGGAATCATCGACAGGCTTTCAACCGGCGATATTGCAGGCGGCAGGACAATCGCTGCAACCGGCGAGATGGCACCGGACGGAACGGTAAAACCGATAGGCGGACTTCCACAAAAGACTGTCGCGGTCCGAAATGCCGGAGCGTCGATCTTCTTCGTGCCTCAAGGGCAGTCTGCCTCCGACTACAGCCAGTCCGAGAAATTCGCAGGCAAAGCAGTGAAGATCGTGCGTGTTTCGTCCATAGACC
>DAIDIS010000036.1 GCA_027451785.1 Acidimicrobiales bacterium | reverse complement strand
GGACCGATGTTCACGCATGACGGCTATTGCAAGAAAGGCGTAGCTAAGTGCCAGGGTGACGATGCTCCCCACAACCAGCCACGGATTTGAGGGGCCGGGTGGGAGGGCGATGGAAAGCTCGGCAATCAAGGAGACGGCAACAAAAGGCAACGAGCGCGCCCGAGCCTCGTTTAGCTCGATCCGCTTGTTCGCCTTAGCTCTCTGGTTGATCGCGATCATTCAATATTAAACAAAACAGGCCCAATATCTACATCGATACCAAGAACATCCCGAATCTCAGCCACTTATCGACATTGGTGCCCGACTTCGGGCAAAATTATTGAATTATTCGCTTGATAAGTAAAGGATGTACTCAAGATGGGTAACCAGGCCTCGGACTTGAGTCTCTCCGATTACCTAAGGGTTACCTCGCTTCTTGCTCCTGAGGTAGCCGAAAAGATCAAGAGCGAGGTCGCAGCGTATTACTCGGAGACTACCGAGGAGTTTGTTCGGCGTCGTCATCGAGAGCTTCGGGCCAAGGGACAAGCCAACGCTGCTATTTACCCGCAGGTAAAAGAGGAGCTTCGCGAATACAGAGTGGTCCCTCCGGACCTTTCGGAACGTCAAATCAGAAGGATCGTCTACGGATGAGCAAGCAATCAAGGAGCAGGTAGCGAATGTGCGGGATCGTAGGGTATGTAGGGCGCAGGGATGCGTCGCCGATTCTGGTTGAGGGCTTACAGCGCCTGGAGTACAGAGGATACGACTCGGCAGGGGTTGCCGTAGTTAACGACGGAAGCATAAGGGTGCACAAGGCAAAAGGTAGGGTATCGGACCTTTTGGCGGGCCTGCCGAAGCGCTTTGGAGGCACTATAGGGATCGGCCACACCCGATGGGCGACTCACGGGGTCCCCAATGAGCCCAACGCCCACCCGCACTTGGACGCCGAAGGTCGGATCGCCATAGTCCATAACGGAATCATCGAAAATTTCAAGGAGATCCGCGGAAAGCTTCAGTCCGAGGGAGTCGCGTTCTCCTCGGATACCGACTCCGAGGTACTTGCCCACTTAATCTCACGGTCCAAGGCCGAAGGTTTGGTGGAAAAAGTCCGCGAAGCACTCCTCTCGGTCGAAGGGACCTATGGGATCTGTGTGGTTGATCGTGACACACCCGACACATTGGTCGCCGCCCGTAATGGCAGCCCAATCGTAATCGGCATCGGAGAGAAGGAGAATTTCATCGCTTCGGATGTCGCTGCTCTGGTTCGACACACTCAGCAGGTTGTATATCTCGACGACGGCGAGATCGCAATCGTAAAAGCGAATGAGTTTCAGACTCTTGGTCTTGACCTGTCGGAAAGGACCAAGCGCTCTCAGAAGGTCGACTGGGACGTTGGAACATATGACAAGGGAGCCCATGACCACTACCTAAGAAAGGAAATTCTCGAACAGCCCGAAGCAGTTACGCGGGCTCTGTCGGGAAGGTTGGACACGCGTTTCTCGACTTCTCACCTCGGCGGGGTCGAACTGGATCCCAAGGAAATTCTAAGAATCAAGCGGATACAAGTCCTTGCCTGCGGCTCCGGTTATTACGCGGGCCTCGCAGGCGCGCGCCTCATCGAGTCACTCTCACGAATCCCCTCGTCGGCAGAGCCGGCTTCGGAGTTCCGGTACAGGAACCCCATTGTCGACCCAGATACCCTTTACATTGCCGTTAGTCAGTCCGGCGAAACCCTCGACACGCTCAGGGCGGTGCAGGAGGTCAAGCGCAAAGGCGGTATGGTTACCGGAATCGTGAACGTAGTCGGCAGCTCGATTGCCAGAGAGTGCGGAAGCGGCATCTACCTTCATGCTGGGCCCGAGGTGAGCGTTGCCTCCACCAAAGCCTTCACTTCGACAATCGTTGCTTTTGCGCTTTTGGGCCTTCATCTCGGAAGGGTAAGAGACCTGAGTCCATCAGATGGAGCCAGAATCATCAACGCTCTTTCAAGCTTGCCCGACAAGATTACCGAGACCCTCCAGACCGAAGAGCAGGTTGCTGACCTCGCCAAAAAGTACCTGGACTCTACCAGCGCCTTTTTCATCGGGCGCGTCAACGGCTTTCCAATTGCCTGCGAAGGAGCCCAGAAGTTAAAGGAGATCTCATATGTTCACGCAGAAGCGTACCCGGCTTCAGAATTGAAGCACGGCCCACTTGCGTTGGTATGTCCGGAGTTTGTTTCAGTCGTGCTTTTCCCAAACGACGACCTCTATGACAAGAACGTCTCGGCCATGGAAGAGATCAAAGCGAGAAACGGTCCTGTGATCTCCGTAGGTCACAATCCGGAACTCGCCGCCATCTCCGACGATTTCGTGCGGGTCCCGTCGAGCGAGCCGGAATTGGACTCGATCCTCATCAACATTCCGCTGCAACTTTTTGCATATCATTCGGCTCTTATCCGGGGTGTCGACATTGACCAGCCCAGGAACCTGGCAAAAAGCGTCACAGTCGAGTGACCCCACCCGATCAGCGAGAGGTTTGAATCATTTCGCCCGGCCGGGGATCCCCCGCTGAAGGCATGATCGCAGCACGATACGAGAACGCTCGGCCCTATCAGTCTGAAGAACTCTCAGCCCTCTCCAAGCTGGGACCATGGCCTCCCTAAGACGGCTGCTTCATTATTCCCTTGTCACAACAACAGCGCCTCGATGCAGAGAACAAGTTGAGGTGTCTGTACGGAAGACAGGAGGAAGAAGTTGATTGAAAACGATGCCGACACAGGACAGAACAGACCCCAGGAGATGACATCCGGTCGCGATCCTTCCGCGCAAGAGCGACCGTCCCCGACTTTCAGCAAGACGAAAATTGCCGGGATGGTTGCGGGCTCGATGTTGACCCTTGGAGCTCTTGGAGTAGTCGCCACCACGGCCGGAGCAGCCAATGCGCAAACCGGCACTCCGGCCAGTCGAACGACATCGAACGGGACCAACGGCACGAATACTTCAACGAACTCAGCCGCCCTGACGCCACCCGGAAACTCGGGAACATCCGGCTCATCCGGGACAGGAACATCCGGCTCGTCGGGAGCGCCGTCAAACTCTGGTCCACAAGGAGCAGCGGGAGGGGCACAACCAAGCCCCAACGGGGGCCCTCCGGGCAACTGTCCACATATGGGAAGCTCTACCAATCCGGCTCAAATGCCCAGCGGAACATCCAGCTCACCCTCGCAGTCTTCACAGAATCAAGGATTTACGAGTCCCACTGCGAATGTGACAACCGCATAATTCCAAGCCACCTTTCCTAATACCCACCTTTCCCTCCCGCGCCGCGGCAGAGCTACCCCCAAAAGCTCCGCCGCGGCGTTCCCTTTTGATTTTTGAGCCTCAGTCCTGAGGCAATGAGCCTGTACCTTGCCGACGCGATAGCTCGTTCGGGTAACGTCTATTCCCTAGTGACGGTATTCGAGCAAGTGGGTGGAACACCCTTTTTTGACAAGCTGGTTGCAGATTTCTACAAGGGCGTCGACAAGGACCCGATACTTCGCCCAATGTACCCCGATGACCTCACCAGCTCCATTGAGCACCTCTCGCTTTTCCTTCAGCAATATTGGGGAGGGCCACCCGCCTATATCCAGGAGCGGGGTCACCCTAGGCTGAGGTGGCGGCACTCCCCTTTTGAGATAGGTGAACAAGAAGCACGTGCTTGGCTCGTACATATGACTTCCGCCGTTGCCGACCAGGACCTCCCCGAAGAGCTGGAAGCAGAGATGTTGGATTACTTTAAGATGGCGGCCAGGAGCCTCATCAATTCGATCTGACGATCTCTGCGCGTCGATAATCTCGGTCGGCACGCTCCATTAGTGAATTAGCACTTTAAGTGCTGGTGTGTTTCCCCTTGGACAAGTTACCCTTAGTAATGGACATGCCAAGCCGGTAGGTCCAAGCCAAAAGGCGTTCGTCCCGAACGCTCACCGGAGGGAACATGCCGAACAGCGATTGGTCCGCTAACGACGTACTTCGATATGCAGCTGCCATTGTGTCGCTCGGTGCCGCAGGCTTGCATTTCACCCTCACTACCCAGCACTTTCAAGAGAGTTTTGCTCTGGGCATCGCGTTTGCCGCCCTCGCTTGGTTCCAAGTCACGTGGGCGGTGGTAATGGGCGTCAAGCCCACGTCGAGAGCAGCTCTGGCCGGCGCAATGGTGAATTTCGCTGGGCTCGCGGTCTACTTTGTCGCATCGACGCGTTCAGGGGCAGTTCGCAACTCCTTGGTGGGCACAGTATCGGTTGTTTTCGGGGTCGCACTTGTTCTAGGCGGATTGGCCCTGGCGAGATTGACTTTCCTGTCTCGCCCGGTTCCGTCCAGGGTCGTCATGGCCTCGTCTCTTGCTACAGCCGTAGCAGTGATTTTCTCTACAACGGCAGTCTTGGTCACGGATGGGACTGCCGCCTCCGCCGCGTCGGCCGGTTCCAGCCATAAGACCCAAGCTGCGAGCTCCATGTCCAGTATGAACATGGCCAACCCTTACATGAGTGCAAATGTAGACCCAACGTGGCGCTATACGGGTCCTCCCATCGCCGCCAGCGAAGTGGAAACTCTGACCAAATACGCGGGCACAACCGATAGCGGTCACGTCATGGAGACTCCCACCTGCAACACGCCGCCAACGATGCGCCAGCAGCAGCTGGCTCTGAGTCTCGTTCAGCAGACCACAGCTGCGGTCGCAAAATATAAGGACGTGAATGCGGCCATAGCCGATGGTTAAGTGCCGATGACCGACCCAAACTACGAGGTGGTCCACTATGTCAAGCTCGGTGGCACTCCGGCGAAAGGGTTGCTCGACCCGAACCACGTACCGTTCCTCTTGTATGTCACGATCCCCAGCGGCCAGAAGGTGCTGGCCGCAGCCATGTACATCGACCAGAACGGCACTGCCCCTATGCCCGGCGGATGCCTCACTCAGTGGCATGAGCACAACAATCTTTGTTACAACCCGGCAACCAACTACATAAGTACTTTCTCTCCGTGCCCACCCGGAACCAAGCTCATCAACACCGGCTTCATGTTCCACGTCTGGCAGGTTCCGGTCCCTGGCGGTGCATTGGCTCTTGGTCCGTCAGACTTGCAGACCGTGGAGGCATCCATCATGGCCGCAGACAACTTATCGCCATACCCTACAGACGAATTCAACTCCGCTCCCCCGATCGCCGGAGGATCGGCCAACAGCAACCGAAAGTGACCCTGCCTTTGCGCTGCTTGATTACACAAAGCTCGATTCATTCGCCAGCCGAGAAGGGTTCCTAAGGCATTCGATAGGCTCGTGCGTCGTGGACGATGTTCAAGCACTGGCTTTAGCCGTGGATTGCTTCGAGCGAGCGCTTTCAGATGTCAGACAAGAACACCTTGTCCTTCCGAGCAAATGCGAAGGCTGGACCGTTTACGATTTACTGAACCATGTGATCGGCGGCGGACGCCGCTATCTGATGCTCCTCGACGGAGCAACGCCTGCGGACTTGGATCAAACACGAAGCCATGACCACTTGGGGGGAAATCCGCTGGAGGGATTCAAGCGGTGGCAGGACCCATTGAGCGACCGCCTTTCAGTGCCTGGCCTCGATGACCTGGTGGTACACCATCCGGCGGGCGATCGTTCGGGACTTGACCTATTGAGAATGCGGAATCTCGAGCTGGCCCTGCATTCGTGGG
>DAIDIS010000035.1 GCA_027451785.1 Acidimicrobiales bacterium | reverse complement strand
GTCGTCGGGGTCGTTGGGGCAATCGTTGCCAAGCAGTTGGCAGGAGTACCTGAGAATGCGATGAAAATGGGTGTTGGGATCATGCTGGTCAGCTTCGGGACCTTCTGGAGCGGTGAGGGTATAGGAATTCACTGGCCTGGTTCGGATTTAGCTATCCCTGTCCTAGTCGGTGTTTACGCGCTCTGGTTGGCAGCATTGGTTCAGGTTGTGGGTTGGAGGCGAAGGGTTGGAATCAGTGTCGCAAGTTAGCAATGAAGCGGGTGAGGCAGGCGTCGTAGGAATAAATTCGTCTGTGCCACGCCAACAGCAACTTCCCATAGCCAAGTGGCTACGGTCGTTTGGAATGTTCTGGTGGGATTTCCTCGTCGGCGATACCCCGGAGTTGTTCGTTGGTGTTGTTGCCGTGTTGCTGATCGTCTACGGAATCACTTCAGCCGGAACTTCGAAGTGGATTGAGGCAATTGTGACGGTAGCACTCGCGTCCTTGGTTTTGACGGCCTCGGTGGCTCGCGCGATCAGGTCTGCCAACAAACCGGGAAAGTGATTGTTGACCTAGCTCAGTTGCCCTGACCAATGGACGATTGCGGCTCTGTGGCTACGCGATCCGCAATCTCGACCAGTTCGGCGAGCGACTCCTTCATGGCTTCGACAAAGAATTCAGGGTCGTCCAAGGTTCCCTGGATCGAAAAGCATCCGACGGACATCTTGTCTCCATAAGAGATGAAGCCCAATACTGCACCTGTGCCCGAGTTGGGTGGTCCGGTGATGTAGAACTCGTTGATGGGTCGTCCGGCGAGGACCAATTTTTCCTCAGGGCCCCTCACGTTGGATACGAGGACCGGGGTGTTAGGGTGCTTCTTGCTTCTCTTGCACTTGGCGCTGTTCAGCATGAGGGCTGCCTTCATTGCAAACCCAGGAACTTTGTCCGAAAGTGCTGTCCACATGGTCTCACCCGCGAGGTCGACTCCTCGCTTCGTGATCTTTGCAACCCTTGAGATTTCGTGCAGTCGATCCCAAGGATCCTCGACGTTTGTCGCCAACGACGCAGTCATCCCGGCGAACTTGTTTCCCCATTGCCTTGGGCTGGTATCGCCGGAAGCAAGGCCCGTGGGAACTGCGGTGATCAGCGCCTGCTCGGGCAACTCGCCACGCTTGCCGAGCACCGCTCTCATTCCGCCCGATACCGTTGCCAAAATCACGTCGGTAAACGTCACGCCGGCAGCCCTGCGAACCCTCGAAATGTCACTTAGCTCGAAGAGACCACGGGCATAGATTCGACCAGCCCCACCTGAGGAGTTGAATACCGTCCTCGGCATATCTCGGTATCTGGGACGCGGCTCGTCCGTGCTGTCGAAGTAGCTCCTGGCGGCCTTTGCTTCTTCGGCCGCCTTTACGGTGAGCTTGATGAACCCTTTGGAATTAACAAGTTGTTCCTTCCATCCATTCCAAGCCAGCGTGCCTGTGCTGGGAATGGGCTGAGGCGTATACGGAGGAGCTTCATCGCTCTGTCCCAATGGATCGGGAGAGAATAGGCGCCCCAGTGTGACCATTGTCGAGATTCCGTCGAACATGCAGTGGTGACCTCGAAAGATCAGCGCCTGTCCGTCTCCTTCGACACCATCTACGAGCATGATTCCCCAAAGGGGCATTGAACGATCAAGTTCCACACCACCGTATTTAGCTACCAGATCGTTGAGTTGCCCGGCGTTTCCAGGTGAGGGAAGCGTTACCGAAGTGACGTGGTTGGCTATCGAGAAATCGGGGTCGTCCATGTAAAGCGGATGGTTCAAATGGAGGGGAGTAGGTACTACCCTCCAACGGAGCGAGGGCACGCTGTCCAGCCTTACCGAGATGTGCTCTCGCAATTCGTCGAGCGTAATTGGACCCATAAGTGGATCCGGCGACTTCCCCAGCATGAAGAGGTAGGTATTGGTCATGGGCTGCGCCTTGCCCTCGAGGTAGATGAATGCTGCGTCCATCCCATTCATGCGCCTAGATGACATAGTGGACTCCCGGGGTTATCGATGAGGCACCAACGGTACAGGTCATTGTTATAGCGTGCGTTCCTTGTGTGGAATGGGCCATGATTAGTCACTTTGGGTAAGTATTTACTCGCCTGAAGTCAAATTTATCCCAATCAGCCTCGGGATTCTCTGGAACTTAATGGCAATAATGCAATATTGGGTGCGAGGGCCTTTCGGTAACGATGATCACCATTTACGGCGTTGCAGCACTTTCATTCATGA
Organism: Acidimicrobiales bacterium; assembly: GCA_027451785.1. Classification (GTDB taxonomy): domain Bacteria; phylum Actinomycetota; class Acidimicrobiia; order Acidimicrobiales; family JAKAVM01; genus DAIDIS01. Next base: position 3,809 of record DAIDIS010000035.1, on the reverse strand, counting down.
TGGCGATGTATGCCCTGGAAAAGCGGGGAAAGCTGTTTGTTCTCGGCTTTGCCATGGGTTGCGTGCTTTCCAGCGCATACGGGTTTATTTCCGGAGCATGGCCCTTTGGCGTGATCGAGTTTGTCTGGTCCGTAGTCGCACTCAAGCGCTTCGGGGAAGTACCCGTTGACTGAATCCTCCGGACCCGGGGATCGAACCATGCAATTCAAGGATCTGGCCGACCTTCTTGCCGGACAGGGATTCGTCGCTGCTGAGGACGAAGCGCAAGAGTTGATCGCAGCCTGCGCTTCCCCCTCCGATCTTGCATCCATGGTCTCAAGGCGCCTTGCCGGGGAGCCTCTTGCCTGGATCACGGGCAAGGTCCGGTTTTGTGATATCGAGATCCGGATATTGCCCCAGGTGTACGTTCCGAGATGGCAGACCGAAGGGCTGGTTAGAAGGGCGATCGAGATCGCAGCGTCAGTGAATTTGGTAGCTGACATCTGCACCGGCAGCGGGGCTATTGCCAGGGTACTTAGCCTCGCTTACCCGAATTCGCATGTGGTTGGCTGCGACTCGGATGCCAATGCTATCGAGTGCGCCGGATTGAACGGAGTTGAGGTCTATCAGGGGCATTTGATGGAAGCCCTGCCGGGATCATTCCACGGCAGGATTGGACTTGTCGTGTCGGTGCCGCCTTACGTTCCTGCGGATCATCTCCGATTCCTACCCTCCGGAACTGCCGATTACGAAAGTGTGGGTGCGTATTGCGGAGGCGAGGACGGGCTGGATTTTGCAAAAGAGATTATTTCCCAGTCGACTCGGTTCTTGATCCCCGGAGGAAAGGTGCTTATGGAGTTGGGGCATGGGCAGGCAGATGCGCTGGCGGAGTTTGCGATGTCCGAGGGATTCAGGTGCGAGGGGGAGCTTTTGGACGACGAAGGAGACCTGCGGGGGATCGAGCTTACTTTTCGTAGCTCGGCGACTAAGAGCGGATAGCCTTGGCATCTGCCGCAGAAAGATTGGTCTTACAGATGGTGAAAATTGCCTCCTGGAACGTAAACGGAATCCGTGCTGTCCACAAAAAAGGTCTCTTCAGCTCTTTCATGATCGACATGGACGCCGACGTCGTCTGCTTTCAAGAGACCAAAGCCGAAAAGAGCCAATCCGAGCATGACGACATGGGATATTTCGAGTACTGGAACTCGGCAAAGCGTAAGGGTTACTCAGGTACGGCCATCTTCTCCCGCAAGGAGCCGATCAATGTCATTCCGGGATTGCCTGAGGACATCATCGACAAGTTCCAGGTTACCGGCGACGATTTCGGGGACCCGAACGAAGAGGGGCGAGTACTGGTAGCTGAGTTTCCTGGAACCTTCGTGGCGACCGTGTACACACCCAACGCCAAAGACGACTTGGGTCGCTTAGCTTTGAGGCACAAGCAGTGGGATCCCGCATTTCTTGCGTACATGAAGCGTCTGGAGGAGACGAAGCCGGTTTTGTTTTGTGGAGACCTGAACGTCGCACACACGCCCGACGACTTGGCCAACCCTAAGCCCAATGTTGGAAAGAAGGGATTTACCGACGAAGAGCGAGAGGGCTTCCAGTCATTCATAGATGCCGGTTTCGTGGACACCTTTCGGATGTTCCATCAGGGAAATGGCTATTACACCTGGTGGTCATATTTCGCAAAGGCAAGGGAGCGAAACGTCGGTTGGCGCATCGACTATCTCCTGGCCTCCGAAAAGTTGGCTGCCAAGGTCAAAAGTGCGGATATCCACCCTGAAGTGATGGGAAGCGACCACTGCCCGGTGAGCGTTACCTTGAGCGGGCAGCTTTAAGCCAGCCATTGGTTAGGACTACCCAGTTCAGCCAACGGTAAGTTCCTGGCCGCGTGATACCGGGGGCTTTCCGGTATCGGTTGTATTCAGCCCCTGAGTGACTTTGCGTTCACGCCCATCGAATCGTCGTCCAACTCGATCGCCATCTCGGGTTCAAGTAACCTGTGCTCATTCGAGGTCATCGTAACTGCTGTTCCCCAGCAAGTGAAACCGATCGTATGCGACGAGAAACCCAAAGGTCCCTCTTTCACGTTGACGCCAACGACGCCCGAGGCTTTAAGTAAACTCGCCACACGCTGCAAAGAATCCAAAGCCCTCTCTCTTGCGGCGTACATTCCGTTAGTGAGAAGTTCCAGCTCGACGTTCTGGCCAGCCTGAGAGAGAGCTTTCCCGATACCGCGCCTTGGGACCGACACATATCCTGCGCCGAAGCTAAGGCCGACTGGGTACCAGCCTGCCTGCTCCAAAAGAACGAAATCGCGTGCCGAAAGGTCCGAAATAAACGGCTGAGCGGTTCCCGAATGTGAGTCATTCAGGGATCTCGTGATCGCTGTGCCGGCCAACTGTACCGCCACGTGGTTGCGGTGAAGTTCGTAGCTCACGTCTACCCCGACGACACCGGCTCCTTGCAACTGGGAACATTGCGAGAGCATCCGCTGTGATGCCTGGTGGAATGCCGACATAAATGCTTGCGACGCCGGTCCCAAGTGTTGAACTTCCGAACCCGGAGTGGTCCAGAAAGTCCCGGGAGGTATGGCAACTTCGCTCATCGAGTAGACAAACCCGGCCGGACCCCATTGTTGGGTATGCAACAGTAGAGTCTCATCGATGGACAGGCCTGAAGTGATTCCTGGACCTTGGCGGCTTGATTGCGGAACAGACGACAGGGACTCCATGGCGGTCTTCATGATTCCCGAGTTGACTGGCTTGAAGGTCATCGCCACAAACTCACTATTACTCTCGGAGTCTCGATTTCACCGGACTCTTTGAAGCGCCTAACTCTGGTTCCTTGCACCGAGCAATAGACCACCCGGTCACACTCAGACATATGGTTGTCCCAAATCTTGACTGATGCTCCGTGGAGGACATCGCCGGCGAGCCCACCTTGAATATCAGAGTTTGCGCTCCTGTATGCCAACTCGTGGGCGTCCACCACCTGAACAACCTCTCCCATGGTGCCCGTTCCTTGGCCGTATTGGGAATAGCCCCCGAGTCCCATCCGTGCGGCTCCACCCCACCCGGTTTCCATTCCCTCTGTGATGCAGCTGGCGTAGATCGCCACCATGGAAATGGTGGAAAGGACCTGAACGGGCATGAAGCCTGCCTGAATCAGCTTCACCAATCGCTGTCCAGACAAAAAGGTGCTAAACGGTGGCCCTTGTGATTGCGCACCTTCAACCTTCACGGCAGTACCATACAAATGGAACTCGTAGGCGTCATTGTCCATCCTTCGGGGCTTGATCGGGGAAACGCCGATGATGCCGTGCGCGCCGGCCTCTTTGGCTTCCTCGATCATCCTGGTGTAAGCGGAGTTGAAGCCCTGCCTCCACGCTGCTTCGCTTGAAGAAAGCTCGTAGTTTGCACCCCACGCCCGATGGTCGTTGCTTCCCATGATCATCCCATGTGGGCATTGGTAGCTGGAGGTAGGCGCCGCCGTGTTCAAGAACCCACCAATTCCGAAAGCGGAGCTGTTTATCTGCATGGCAGCGAACCCTTGAACGAAGCCTACCGGCTTCATTCCAAGCTCAAGACAGGCTCCCAAACCGGCAGGACTCAAGGCTGAGCCGAATACCTGGCTTTCCAGCCTTGCCGCCGACGAAGCCTCTACTTCCTCGGTGCTGGTCTGGGGGTCCGGGCCGCCGTCGCTATTGGATCGCACCATGGCTAGCCGTCGAGTGAGATCACTGTGACGGGAGTCGGGAGGTCAACGTCTCCGGCTACTTGGGTAATTGCGGTCCCGAGTGCGAGAAACTCGATCGTATGGCTGCC
>DAIDIS010000034.1 GCA_027451785.1 Acidimicrobiales bacterium | reverse complement strand
CTCTTCTTTGGCCTCGGCAATCGCCATATCCGCTGTCCGCTGAGCGAGAAGGAGGGTCCTCTTCAACGTCTCCTCGGCTTGGACAATCCCCGGGGAGGTCATATCCTCGGCCTTCGGGTGCTTGGCTTTGTCGGGGGACGGCTTTCCGGATTCAGACTTGCCCTTGGCCGCCGTCTCCTCTTCCGCCTTTGCCAATTTCTCGGTGGCGATCGCAAGTTCCCGTTCGAGCTTGTTGGCCTTCTCGGTAGCCTGGCGCAAGCGTTCGGCGTAAACCTCGATGCCTACCGCCACCTGCTCAAGGAATTCGTCGACGTCGTCGGGGTGGTAGCCGCCGAATTTCTTCTCCCGAAACTCGACTTCCCTTAGTGTTTTGGCAGAGACCTCCATGACCAGCAATACTAACCGGACAACGGTATCGGCACCCGGATCCTCTGTGATCCTCTCCTGAGGGATATCCCGGGCAGTCCATGCTTGAGCTCCCCCGAGAGGCGATTGATCTCCTCTAGAGAGAACCTGCGACGGGAATCAAGATCAGTTCAATCACCAAAAGAACAATCAGCGGGGATAGGTCCAGGCGCATCCCTCCACCCCCAACGCTGGGGATGACCCGGCGCAGAGGCCCATATACGGGCTCCGTGAGGGCGTACAAGAGGCGCTTCACGGTAGTTAAGGTCGATTGCCCGCTTTCCGGGAACCAGCTCAACACAACCTGAAGGATTATGACGATCAGATATAAATTGAGGAGGTCTACGAGGATGCTACCTAATGCATTCACGCTTTGAACTGAACCTGCTCTAACCTTTGACGCTCTTCAGCCGAGACCTCGACGTTAGACGGAGTGAGTAGGAAAACCTGTTCCGCTACCTTGTCCATCGACCCGCCCAAGGAATACGTGACGCCGCTACAGAAGTCGATCATCCTTCTCGAAAGGTCGCGATCCACATTTTGAAGGTTCACGATCACGGGCTGGTTTGCTTTGACCCGGTCGGCGATTTCTTGGGCGTCCCTGAACTGGGTCGGCAGAACCACGTGAACCTTGCTCGTCTTCTCAGTCGTTATTGGACGCACAACTGAAGGACGAGGTTGATGTTGACTGACGGATCTAACGGGATCTTCGTGACCTAAGGTCCTCACGGTACCGCCTGTCTGTTCTGCTGAAGCCGACTCATGTCCGCGCATTTCGGCCTGATGTCCATATGAAACCTGGTTGCGATAAGGCTGCGCAGGAGGTTCGCCATAATCGTCGTATTCCGCGTCATAGTCGAACTCGTCGTCTTCGTCGACAAGCCCTAAATAGACCATTGCTCGATGTACAACTGAAGCCATTGGCACTCCTTGCAACACCATCCCGGCTTAATCGGCGATCTTCGCCAGTCAGGCCCTTACCGAGGGCAATGGAACCGCTCGGCCATTCCCATTTTGCTCTGCCTCAGCTACCTGCCAGGCAAGCCCCAACTGTGAGCATAGCTCAACAATAGGGTTGGATACGTTCTCCAAAAAGCAAACTTCCGATCCTCAACATAGTCGAGCCTGCCTCCAAGGCAACCTTAAAGTCATGGCTCATGCCAATCGAAACCTCGCTTAGCCCCAGATCAGTCTGAATCTCAACTACAGAGTTAAAACAGGTTCTAGCTACCCGGAGGTCGCCGTGCGGCGCCACCGCCATAACTCCCTCAACCGAGAGCCCCAGCAATCTCAAGTTCTCCACGAGGCTACCCACTTGCCGGGGGGGACATCCGCCTCTTTCCGGACTTGGGTCGGTCATGACTTGGACCATAACTGCCGCCCCCGGCGTGCACCGGGCAATGGTCTCGCCTTCCTCGGCCCTCGAAACGGACTGCCACAGGCTTACGGAACCTGCGATTTTCGCAATCTTGTTTCGCTGAATCCGGCCAAGGAAGTGCCAAGGAACCCTTGGCTTGGGTCCTCCGAAGACCCCGCCTACAACTGCCTGGTCCAAAATCGCATCGACTTGCCCTGCCTTCTCCACGAGCTCGACGGCATAATTCTCTCCGAGACCAACCAGAATGCCCCGTTCGGATTCCACGGGACCTGTAGTCATTACCCGTTCGTCATCCGCGTGGGTATAAGGCCGATCCTCTGCCAAGTTCGCAATTGCCATGGCTGCCACTCCAGTAGGTTGGCCTTTTGTAACCGCCACGACTTTAACTCTCTCGGGATGAGGCGAGAGCCTTTGGATTTCCGACCGGATTTCCCTGATCGCATTGTCGAATCGTTCCAGCGACATTATGTCCTCGCCTGGAACCCTTGCCCCCGGTAGGTCAACATCCCCGACAGCAGGCGCACTTCCCCTGGTATGGCCCTGCGGTCCGGGACTGGGCTCGGGCATCTAAACCTTGTCCATATCTCGCCATACAGCGGATACTTGGCGCTCAACGTCTCCGTTGGCCCTGGCGGAGAAATAGCGACCCGAGCAAGCCGTGCACTGGTCCGACAAGAACACCACGTCCACGCCAAGGCGAGAAAGGATCCAGTTGACTCCCTTTGCGAGGTCCAGCGTCAACCTTCCGGCTTGATCCTCGCCTCCCAGGGAAATACCGACGCACGACTCCACCCTTTCGAGGTCCGTTCGGGAAAACTCATAGCAACGAGCACATATCGATGGTCCGACGGCGGCCACAATCGATTTTGCCCCCGAAGAGGCCATCAATCTTACGGTCGTATCCAAGATTCCCGCCTCCAACCCGCGCCAGCCGCAATGGGCTGCTGCCATTAGGCCTTCCGAAGATCCCATGATAACCGGCACGCAATCGGCAGTTGTGACGCTCAACACCGAGTCGGGATGCTCACCTACGCACGCGTCGGCCTCCATCCCACAATGCTGCCCAGGTTGAAGAACAAGCAGAGCATCACGCGAGTGGACCTGATTGAGCCACGTCCAGTTACCCAGTTCTCTTCCCAGAAGCTGAACTCGATTGCTTTCCGAACCTGGCCTCGTCATGGCCATGTCGCCGTCATAGCGATCGGAGAACCCGGCACAAATACCGGCAACCCCAAGGGGAACCCGAAGCATTCGGGTACGGTCTACTTCAAGAAAGAGGGAACGTCGAAGTCGTCGTCACCAAGATCAATATCGTCTTGGCTATCGCCCAGAAGGCTGTTTCCCGACTCCAACCCAAGCCCAAGGCCACCCTTGGACTCTTGGGTACGCGCTTCGTTCCAGCGCTCAAACCCTGATGCAATGACCGTCACGCGAACCGTGTCACCCATCGACTCGTCTATCACGCTTCCAAAGATGATGTTGGCATCCGGGTGGGCAACCTTGTGAATGATTTCGGCAGCCTCGTTGACTTCGAATAGCCCGAGGTCCGGGCCACCGGCGATATTCAAAAGAATTCCGCGTGCGCCCTCGATCGACGCCTCAAGAAGCGGACTGGTGATAGCCGAGCGAGCAGCGTTCACGGCTCTGCCTTCGCCATTTGAGGAACCGATTCCCATTATCGCCGTTCCGGCGTTTGACATGATCATCTTCACGTCGGCAAAGTCGGTATTAATCAGCCCAGGAGTCGTGATCAGGTCAGTAATGCCCTGGACGCCATGCAGGAGTACCTCATCTGCCATCCTGAACGCTGCGATCATCGGAGTCTTCTCGTTTGCAACGGTAAGAAGCCGGTCGTTCGGGATGATGATTAGAGTGTCGACCTTCTCCTTGAGCCTCTGGATTCCCTGCTCAGCCTGAACCGAGCGACGACGGCCCTCGAACATGAATGGTCGGGTCACCACGCCAATTGTGAGTGCACCCATGGACTTGGCGATCTCGGCAACCACCGGAGCTGCCCCAGTACCAGTTCCCCCGCCCTTGCCCGCTGTGATGAACACCATGTCGGCGCCCTTTAGAGTCTCAGCGATCTCATTAGTGTGATCCTCTGCCGCCTGGCGACCCACCTCGGGGTCGCTGCCTGCACCCAGCCCCTTGGTTAGTTCGCGACCGATATCGAGTTTGACGTCGGCTTCACTTGTAAGCAGAGCCTGGGCATCCGTGTTGACTGCGACGAACTCAACTCCTCGCAGGCCGGCCTCCACCATCCGATTAACCGCGTTGCAGCCGCCGCCACCAACGCCGACGACTTTGATCACGGCAATGTAGTTGCTGTGGGAACCGCTATGGAATGTGTCAACCATTGAAATTAAAAACTCCCGAGGAGGAGATGCACGTTAAATTTCCGCATAAGTCCGAGGTTTAACGTTATGCACAACAACACTGAACGCTCACTGACGACTTGAATCTTAGGGCAAACTGGGGGTCCGAGTCACAATAACCACTCGATTTGAAGGATTTTCTCACTTTTTCCGAGGCAAATCAGCCGCTTGAAGTGGCCGATGCAGCGGTCGATGCCAGCTGCGATCCCGAGGAGGAGGAACCAGAACCGGGCGAAACCGACCCGGTGGGCGATGACGCTTTAGCCTGGCTAGGAGGGGGCGGATTCGAGATCGTCGGCAACGCTGGGACAGTTAGATCGACCCTATCTCCGCCTTGGACCTGCTTGTTCGCGATCAGAGTGACCAGGGACTCGAACTTGGACGAGATATCCGTCGGCGGACCGAATGCAATGTTCACTTCACTACCCCAGCCAAGCGTGATCGAACCCGAGGAGTTGGACACTATCGTCGGAATCGAGCCCACGAGGTCCTGCGGAATTCCTCCAGCAACCGCAAGATCCCCTAGTACTTGGCCGGTCAGCCAAGTACCCGGACGAGGATTGGTCGGGCCTGCGTTCGGACTTTCACCTCGGAATCCGAAGGCGGCCAAAATTTCCGGCAAGCCTCCGATTGCGTTCTTTGACTCGCTGAGGACTCGCCCCGTTGAATCAGTAAGCAGCCAGATGGAGTTCGATCCGGCAACTTCGGCAACCGGAACCCTTTCTTGAATCGCAACTTTCACTGTCCAAGGCCATGCCTTGGCGACCTGTGCGCCTTTCACCCAGGGAAGCCGTTCGATCCCCTTCGCTGCACTCGTAGGGCTAATCGAAAGTAGTGCGGGTGAACCGGCAAGCCCTGCCGCACCTTGGATTTGGGCGGCGGTCTCGTGTTGGTTACCGGAGACCCGAAAATGGTGCAGCTCAAAAATTGGCGAGTTCAACACAACCCATACAAGGGCGATGACCGTCACCACCAAAAGCGACGCTATCGTCGCCCGAAGCCGTTTGCGTCCCGCGGAACGTGCTACAGCTACCCTTCGTTGCCGAATTCGTGGGTCCATCGCCAAGTGCCCACGGATTTTCGCCTGCCCGTTGGGCCTTCCCGCCTTGACTGCCGCCCCGGTCCTTCCACCCGCCTTAGGACTGGATTTAGTTCCCGCCTTGGCTGCCGCCCCGGTCCTTCCACCCGCCTTAGGACTGGATTTAGTTCCCGTGCTCGCTCCAGGGCCGACTCCTGCCCTTACGGCTGCACCAGTCTTGGCGAGCATCGACCTGGCCTGCCTTAGCGCAACAGAGGCCGGAACTCTCCGGCTGGGCTTGCTCTTGATTACAGGAGGCATAGGAACTCTCGGTCAACCATGAGACCGCGCTCGAACGGACCATGAAGTCTTAGGGGTGAAACTAGCTGCCCGGTACGGGATTGTGCCTTGGTCACAATTGTCATTTTCGTATGTTCGATCGACGAGCTGGTGGATTTCCGTACAAAGCCCAGCACCACTCGCGTCAAGGACCCCTCTGTCAGGTCAGACTCGCTTCCAGTCAAGGCTGACCCAAGTCGGCTAGGTCAAGTACGAGGTCGGTCATGTCTCCCGCCGACAACGTCAGGCAGATGTCGCCAGGCCTCAAAATCCTTCGCAGCTCGTTCACGACCTCTTCGCGCGAGTCCACCAATTTCCATTCAGGGGCTGATGTAGAGGAAGCGACAGCTTTGGTGATCAGTTCGGCGCTGACTCCTTCCCTTGGTTTCTCACCGGACGGGTAGATGCTGGAGACAATTAAAAGGTCGGCCTTCCCAAAACAACTCGAATAGTCCTGCCACAACTTTTCCACTCTCGAATACCTATGCGGCTGAAAAACGACAACCACCCGTTCCCACCCTCCGGTACGTGCAGCTTCGATTGCTGACTCGACCTCTGAAGGTAGGTGCGCATAGTCGTCAACGAAATCGACGCCGGCCACCGTTCCTTTGTGCTGAAACCTTCGGCTGATTCCAGAGAAGTCAGCTATCGCCCGAGACCCTTGCTCCAATGGAATGCCGAGGCAAAAGGCCATGGCGATGGCTTGGGCTGCATTCATTGCATTGTGTCGTCCCGGTACCCTCAGGGCCACTTCGACTGAGCCAAGCGCGTTTTCATCAAACCCGCTTCCTCCGGCGGACAACCCCGCCTGGGGAGTAAGTACGAAGCCGCACGCGCCCCTTTCAAGGGAAAGATCTACGATCCTGAGCGCCGCACCGTCGCCCTGGCCCACGGAAAGAACCGGCCCCAAACTCTCCTGGGTACTCAGTCGGCGTTTCGAATCCAGAACACTGAGAAGGATCTCCGATGAAACTCGGTCGTCTGAATTGACGACAAGCGGACCGTGAACCTCATTTGCGAACTGCTCAAAGGCTGCGAACAATGCCTTGGCCGAACCGTAGTGCTCAACATGATCGGGCTCGATATTCGTAATCACGGCGCTTGACGCACCGAGCTTCAAGAAAGTCCCGTCGCTCTCGTCCGCCTCGGCGACGAGGAAATCGCCACTACCATATCGGGCTGCACAGCCAAGGCTCGCAATCTCCGCCCCGACCACGAATGAAGGGTCTTTCCCTGAACGGTCGAGAATGTGTGCGAGCATGCCCGAAGTAGTGGACTTGCCATGAGTACCGGCAACGGCAACTGTCTTTTTGGTGGCACAAATGGCCGCCAGGATTTCCGCTCGTGACATCACGTGCTTTCCGGCAATTCGCGCAGCAGTCACTTCCGCGTCCTCATCAGGCACGGCTGTCGATCGAGCGACGGTAGCCGCTTCGCAGACTTTTGCCGGATCGCTGCCCTGATAAGCATCGATGACCTTGGAGACCAGCTCCGCCAGTACGGCACCGTCGGCTGAATCGCTACCCGATACGCGATGCCCCATCTGTGCCAGGACAGTAGCAATGGCACTCATTCCCGACCCACCCACTCCGACGATATGAATTGGGTCGGGCAGGTCATCTCCGGTAGCACCATTGGCTTCGGAGACCCCAAAAGGTCCAGCCCTTCCGAGATCCAGTTTTCCAACGATCGACACCTGTTCAGCAACCAAGGCGGCGGCATTTGGCTTGCCTATCGACATCGCCCCACGTCCCATCGCTATAAGCCGCTCTCGATCCGCAAGCAGCTCTTCGACCAGCGTCGCAAGCCTGTTGCCGGTCAGCTCCGAATCGGCCAAGAGTATGGCCCCACCGGCTTTTGCCAATGCCTCAGCATTTCTGGTCTGGTGGTCTCCTGGCGAACCGGGGAGCGGAACCAGAATGGAAGGCTTGCCCGAACTGGCCAATTCGGCCACCGTCGTCGCACCTGCCCGGCTGATAACCAAATCGGCGGCCACGAGCGCCTCCGGCATCCGGTCTTCGTACTCGATCCGCTGCAGGAACATCTTCTCTCTCGCCGCGCCTGGCACAAGGTTCATCTCTGAAAGCTGAGCAAAGTCACGAGAGCCCGTAATGTGGCGAACCCCTATATCGACACGATCCTGCAAAATCGAAACCATCTCGGCTACGGCAACATTGACCGAACGTGCACCGAGCGATCCACCGAAGCACAAAACACAACTTACGCCCGCTGGGATTCCAAGCTCCTGCCTTGCGGCCAACTTGGCGGCTACATCACCGCTTACGGGTCTTATCTCATTCCGGATCGGGTTGCCGGTCACAACCTCGTTCCTAAGTCCTGTCCCGCCAAAAGCAACACACGAAACTCCCGCAAACTTCGAGCTGATCCGGTTCGACGCTCCCGCAACGGCATTGGACTCGACTACGACCAAAGGAATCCGCAATAGCGCCGCCGCCAACGACGCCGGCAATCCGGCGTATCCTCCGACCGTTACCAATGCTTTCGGGCGATTTCGGGCCAACATCACCACGGAACGCACGAAGGCCCAACCGAGAGCGAGGACTGCTGTGGCGGAACCGACCGAAATCCTTCGCTTCACTCCTCTCCCGGAAAGAAGGCTTATCGAGTATCCGGCTTGTGGGACGCGAATCGCCTCTTGGCCCCGCTTGGAGCCAACAAAGTGAATTTCGTTCTTTTTAAGCCCCATCTCAACGAGGGCGTCGGCTATGCAGATTGCCGGGTTGACATGGCCGGCTGTTCCTCCCCCGGCAATGACGACCTTCCATTGATCTTCCCGCTTCGACATCGTTAAAGAATCGACTACCTGGAAGTGGGGTGCATCGGCGAGACGGGCACTCGCCTTCTGGGCCCCACAGGAGAGCCTTTCGGCGATCTCGGGTTTGGTACTGGGCGTGTCCGTCCGAGGGACGGGTGATTGCCCCGGGGCTTTGCCGACCGCCTTGAAGGATGATTCTGTGAGTGGGGCTGCGACGGCGTCTTCGGCCAGTGGATAAGGTTAGTAAAACTTGCAGCAATGGCTTCGGTCGAACCGATTGCGACCTTTCTTCCCTCTTCCTGCGACGCGACATTCGCAACTATTCCCATGGAAAGCATCGTCATCATCAGTGCCGAACCGCCATAGGAGATGAATGGCAACGGGACACCGGTGACCGGCAGGAGACTTATCACAGCCCCCATGTTGAGAACTGCCTGAGTTATCACCCAGCACATGATCCCGCCTACCAACAAAGTCCCAAATAGGTCAGGCGCTCGACGGGCTATACGGAAGCCGACGACTGCCAGAAGAGCGAAGAGGCCCACAATCACTATGGTGCCGATCAGCCCTAGCTCTTCACCGATTATTGCCATTATGAAATCAGTAAAGGGGTTGGGAAGTGCTCCCCATTTAGCCCGGGATGCGCCCAATCCCTGGCCCATCACGCGCCCGTTGGCTAGGGCCGCCAGGGACTGTACTACTTGATATCCCGTACCGGACCGGTTAGCGAACGGGTGGATGAAGGAAGTCATCCTCGCCCTCCTGTACGGCTGAGATAGTGCGAAATAAAGCCCGGCCGGCACGGTAATCGCCGCTAGGAGAGCCAAGTGCTTGGACGGCACACCCGCCAAGAACATCGAGCCGAAGGCAATCGCACAAAGAATCATGGTCGTACCCATGTCCGGCTGCTTCATCACGAGCAAAGCGAATGCTGCAAGGACCACCACTACCGGCTGAGCGCCTAGGCGCCAATCGCCAAGCTTTTCATATCGACGCGACAACAGCGCCGCACAAAATACGACTAATGCAAGCTTTGCAATCTCTGAAGGCTGTACCTTGAGAAACCCGATCCCCACCCAACGACTTGAACCCAGCACGTTCTGGCCTATTCCAGGCACCAATACCACTACCAGCCCCAAGAGGCTCACTACCAATCCCGCCCCTGCAAAGCGCCTCAGGCTCCGGTAGTTGATTCTCGATGCAATGAGAAACCCAATCGCGCCGAAAACCACCCAAATGGACTCGCGTGTGAAATCCACCCAAGGTGATCCATAGGTACGTATCGAGTCCACCGAGGACGCCGACAGCACCATAACCAACCCGATGACATTGAATACGACTAAGAGCCCGACGAGCAAAGAGAGATTTGAGAATCCCCCAGACTTCGTCCGAGCTTTCCTTCTTGCTGCTTTCGGCAACAGGTTCTCCTTGCGGTTCATCGCCTGATCATTCCGGGCAAAGCGGATACTTGGGTGGCGAAGTCGTCGCCTCGCTGCGCGTAGTTCGTATACCAGTCAAAGGAACTGCAGCCGGGTGAGAGAAGGACGGCGTCACCGGGCTTGGCTTTTGAGAAAGAGAGCTCCACCGCCTCCTTCATCGATCGCGCCTTGGTTACAGGACAGGTTCTCGCGAATGCGGACTCGACCTCAGTTGCCGATTCGCCGATGGCGACGACCTCACGGATAGAGCCGTTCTGCGGGTTCAAAGCGCCCAAATCCATTCCTTTGTTGCGACCCCCGGCAATCAGTACGATCCGGTGGTCTTGTCTTCCGCCCGAACCCTCAAGTTCGCTCCCGGACAGGTGGGCCGCAATCCCCGACAAAGCCGCCCTTACCGACGCAGGAGTGGTTGCCTTCGAATCGTCATAGAAGCTCACCCCATTAGCCTCGCCTACCAGCTCGACGCGGTGGTGGAGGCCACTGAAACTTTCCAAGACTGCCGTAGCTGATCGAATGGGAACGCCGATCGAGATGGAGGCCGCAGAAGCGGCCAGGCCATTGAGAATGTCAATCGGGAATGCCCTCGGCATCCGTCTTGTTTCGATTATCGTGGCATCGTCAGGACCCACAAGGCTGCCGTTGTCAATGCGGTAATCGCCTGCCGATATCCCGAAGGTGCACAATTTAAAGCTCTTGGACGCACCCTCGAATGCCGCCTCGGCTCGCTCCCAAACAACCGGGTCCTCGCAGTTGACAATAGCCACGTTTCCCTCCCCGAGGTTCGAGAAGATTCGTGCCTTTGAGGCGGCATAGTCGTCAAGACTCGGGTGAGAATCCAAATGATCCTCGTCGAAGTTCAGCCACACGGCTACATCGGGATGGAACTGCCTTGTCGTAGCCAATTGGAAAGAAGAGGCTTCCACTACCAAGACATCTATGCCCTCGGTTGCCGCTTCAGTTAACGGAAGCCCAATGTTGCCGACCGCCAAGGCATTCCTACCCGAGTGGTTTACCATCTGCTCTATCAAAGTTGAAACGGTTGTCTTACCATTCGTGCCCGTAACGGCAATGGTCGTAATGCCTTCTCCAAGCAGTCTCCAACCAAACTCAAGCTCGCCGATTACCTCGGCGCCGACAGCGGCGCCGGCAGCAAACAGAGGATGCGTCAGCGGCACCCCCGGGCTCACTACAACCAGACCGAATGCCGAGATGAAGGCTGCCATGTCGGTCGGGGCGATCCGCCACGCTGACCGGTGCCGGCG
>DAIDIS010000033.1 GCA_027451785.1 Acidimicrobiales bacterium | reverse complement strand
GGGAGACTCAAAATTTGATTGAGTGACGCTTGGCAGGTCAGCACCGAGTCCGTGGATTCCACAGTCACTTCCAAGGTTTCACAAAGGAACTTTAGGCCCGCATTCTTCTGCAACGCCCCCGGAAGCAAGCCGGCTTCCGTCAGAATTTGGAAGCCGTTACATATGCCCAGAACCGGGCCGCCCTCAGCGGCAAATTCTTTCATCTGCGACATGATCGGCGAGAATCGGGCAATTGCCCCGGGGCGAAGGTAATCACCATGGGCAAAGCCGCCCGGAATGACCACCGCATCGAAGCCGGACAGGCTCGTTTCCGTGTGGAATACGATCTCCCCGGATGCACCCGCAGACTCCAGCGCCTCGACTACGTCATATTCGCAGTTTGTTCCTGGAAAGAGGCAAACTGCCACCCGAGCACTCACGTAAAGCTCCTATTGTTCAGGCCTGGTTACGGCTCAGCTCACCGGACAAGGCGATGTCCGAAGTTTCAATTACCGGGTTCGCGAGGAGACGATCACAAATCTCCCCAAGGGTCGCCCGGGCTTGAGTCTCATCCGGCGCTTCGATCTTCAGATGGATCGACTTTCCGATCTTTACCTCGGATACGCCCGCATACCCCAGTGCATGCACCGCCTTTTCGACGGTGGCTCCCTGGGGATCGGAAACGCCCGACCTCAGCATCACTTCGATGGTTGCATCGAAAGTCGGGTTGGAAGGGTTACCGCTCAATTGCCCGCCCCTGGCCAGGCAGAGAAAGGCTTGCCCGTCACGATCTCATAAGCTTGCCTATAGCGCTCGGCCGTTGACACCACCACATCCGTCGGCAAGGACGGTGGCGGAGGAGTCTTGTCCCAACCCGTTGACTCCAGCCAGTCACGGACGGGTTGCTTGTCGAAAGAGGGCGGTGTAGCCCCGACCTTATATTCGTCGGCTGGCCAGAACCTGGAAGAATCGGGGGTCAATACCTCGTCACAAATGGATAGCTCTCCGTCGATGAAGCCCAGCTCGAACTTCGTATCGGCAATGATTATGCCTCGCTCGGCTGCCTCGGCTGCCGCTTCGGTATAGGCCTTGAGCGAAATCTCCCTGGCCGCCTCGGCAATGTCCTTTCCCACCAACTCAACTGCTGCTTCCCAGGAGATGTTCTCGTCATGGCCGGTCTCGGCTTTGGTTGACGGTGTAAATAGCGCTTCTGGAAGTTGATCCGACTCCTGTAGGCCGCCGGGGAGCTTGTATCCGTGCAATGTGCCGTTCTTCGAGTACTCCTTCCATCCCGACCCGGACAGGTACCCCCGGACGATGCACTCGATTGGAAGCATCTGTGCCTTCTTGGTCAGCATTGCCCTGCCAGTCAAGTATGCGGGACTGAGCTCACCGCCCGATGCGTCCACGAGCTTGGTGCCACCCAAGGCATCCTCGAAGTCGCTCAACTCGGTCGAGACGAGATGATTCGGTGCCAAGGCGGAAAAGCGATCAAGCCAATAGGCGGTCATCGCCGTCAAAACCCGCCCCTTGTCCGGGATCGGCTCAGCCATGACGACATCGAATGCCGAGATCCGGTCCGATGTAACCATCAAGAGCATCGAATCCCCAAGCTCGTATATGTCACGAACCTTGCCCGAGTACTTCGGCTGCAACTCCAACTTTCCCTCCAACGATTCTGTTACCGATTACCGACCTATGCGGCGTTAGACCCCCACACCCTCCAGGGCGGTGAAGATCCGGCCAACGTTTCTAAGGACGCCGTCGAGCGAGAAGATTCCGTCGAGATCATCTGCGCTGAGCGGGCATTCGGGATCATCCCCCAGCACCAATCGTAGTTGCTTGGAGCCCTCGACTGCCTCACGGGAACAGCGCTGCACTATTCGATAGGCGCTATCTCGGGCCATCCCGGAGCGGACCATCGCCAAAAGGACACTCTGGCTGAAGACCAGTCCGAGCGAGCTGTCCAAGTTCTGCTTCATCCTGTCGGCATGAACCACCAGACCATCCACCAGAGATGTCATCTTCTTCACCGAGTAATAAGCCAGCCCACTGGCATCCGGCAACACGACCCTCTCGACGGAGCTGTGTGAGATGTCTCTCTCGTGCCACAGAGCAACGTCCTCCATCGCAGCGCTCGCATAGCCTCGCACGAGCCGAGAGATACCGGTCAATCGCTCCGAGAGAATTGGGTTGCGCTTGTGCGGCATGGCCGAAGAACCCTTCTGCCCTGCTTTGAACGGCTCGTTCACCTCGGCAACTTCGCTCCGCTGAAGATGGCGAATCTCGGTCGCGAACATTTCGATGGAGGAACAAACCTGAGCAAGTGCCAGGACGTACTGAGCGTGCCTGTCACGGGCTACCACCTGGGTTGCCGGAACAGGAACAAGCCCAAGAGAGGAACAGACGTAGCTCTCCACTTCGGGGTCGATATTCGAGTAGGTGCCGACGGCCCCCGAAAGCTTCCCAACCGAGACCGCCTGCTTCGCTGCTTCCAGGCGCTTTAGGTCCCGGTCGGCTTGGAGACACCACAAAGCAAGCTTTGCCCCGAAGGTGGTCGGCTCCGCGTGCATCCCATGGGTTCTCCCCATCATCGGGACCCCAGCCTCCGAAAGCGCACGTGCCTTCAAGGACCTAACCAGCCCCGTTTGGGCTTGGATCATCAATTCAGCCGCCTTGGACAAGGCAAAGCAAAGCGCAGTGTCGACTACGTCGGATGAAGTCAGCCCATAGTGGACCCACGATCCTGCCGGTTGGCCAATGGCTGTTTGCACCACATCGACGAAAGCAGCGACATCGTGGTCGGTCACCCTCTCACGCTCTTCCACCTCGCGCACGAAGGCGGCGTCGACCTTGGGGGCAAGGTCGCGGATGGCTTTGGCATCCTCGGCAGGGATGGCTCCGAGCTTGGCCCATCCTTCTACAGCGAGGATCTCGACTTCCAGCCAATCGGAAAGGCGAGCCTCGTCGGTGAAAAGAGAGCCCATCTCCTCCAGGGAGTACCTCGGAATCAACGAGCGCCCTCTGCACGGAAGGTCGCCAGGTCCCCGGCCAATTCCTTGTCGGTGACGGCAAGGATCTCGATAGCCAAAACAGCCGCATTGGCGGCACCGTCGATTGCGACTGTGGCGACTGGGATACCTTTTGGCATCTGGACTGTCGAATAGAGAGAGTCGACCCCATTCAAAGCGCTGCCGGACAACGGCACGCCTATCACCGGAAGGGTTGTGTGAGCGGCGACCACACCTGCTAGGTGAGCTGCCATGCCCGCTCCACAGATGATTGTCGTATACCCCATGTCTCTGGCCGAACGGGAAAAGGCCGCAACTTCCTCCGGAGTCCTATGCGCCGACATGACGTGCTCGGAAGCATCGACACCGAACCTCTTCAGCATTTGCAACGCCGGGGCCATCTTCTCCCGGTCACTATCGGAACCCATAAGGACTGCGACGGTCATCTGTACTCCTTTGCTCTGTTTTTCGATCTGCTATTCGAATTTTTTTTACTATCTGCTATGAAGGCTGTTGTGAAGGCGGCGGCCCGAGCCGAAACACATCCGGTCAGTACGTCGCCCTGCCTCAAAGCAGCACCCTGCCTCCAGGCAGTCTGTCGCCCTGCCTCCAAGACGCTTCAGGCTCCGCCTTGCATCCGTAGGAACTGGTTACGCCCCGGACCCACGCCCACGAGGTCAATGGGAACGCCGATCTGAGCCTCCAGGAACTGCACGTAGTCCCTTGCCTTTCCCGGCAGCTCGGACACGTTAGTGATACCGCTCAAGTCGCACTTCCAACCCGGCAGCTCTTCATAGACCGGCTTTACAGCGTGAAAAACAGACTGGTGGTACGGGACATAGTCGTAACGCTTCCCGTCGGCTTCGTAGGCCACGCAGACCTTCAGGGTGTCGAAGGTGTCGAGGATGTCGAGCTTGGTGAGCGCCACTTCGGTAAGGGAGTTGACCCTGGCTGCCTGACGCAAGAGCACGGCATCGAACCAACCGGTCCGGCGGCGGCGCTTCGTATTAACTCCATACTCGTGACCTCTGTCCACCAGCTCATCCCCAAGCTCGTCATGAAGCTCGGTTGGGAATGGACCAGAGCCAACTCTTGTCACGTAGGCCTTGGCGATCCCTATCACTTTGTCGATCAGCTTCGGCCCGATGCCTGTTCCGGTGGAAGCTCCACCCGCACAAGGGTTCGACGATGTAACGAACGGGTACGTACCTTGGTCCAAGTCAAGGAAGGTAGCTTGAGCCCCTTCGAGTAGGACGTTCTGGCCGACCTCCAATGCGTCGTGAACGAAGGACACGGTATCGGCGATCATCGGGGCAACACGGGGTGCGTACTCGTCCAAGTACTTGGAGGCAATCTCGTCGGCGTCCAGAGGAAGGCGGTTGTAGACCTTGGCCAATACCGCGTTCTTCTCCTTCAAGACTATGTCCAGCTTCTCCCTGAAGATCTTCGCGTCCAAGATGTCCTGCACTCGCAAGCCCACCCTGGCTGCCTTGTCCGCGTAGGCGGGGCCGATGCCTCGCTTCGTAGTGCCCAAGCTGTTCTTTCCTAGGTACCGCTCGGTCACCCTATCCAGCTCTTGGTGGTAAGGCATGATCAAGTGTGCGTTCCCGGAGATGAGGAGCCTTGAGCAATCGATCCCCTTGGCCGAGAGCATGTCGACCTCTTCCAAGAGCACCACAGGATCTACAACGACCCCGTTCCCGATGACCGGGACGGTATGGGGATAAAGCACTCCGGAAGGGACGAGCTGAAGAGCGAAGGTCTCGCCGTCCACGACTATCGTGTGCCCGGCATTGTGACCGCCCTGGTAGCGCACAACAACCTGCATCTCAGAAGCGAGCAGGTCGGTCAGCTTACCTTTGCCCTCGTCACCCCACTGGGTTCCGACCACTACGGTCACGGGCAAGTGACTATTCCTTCCGTTATTGGTTTTTGACTCTCCACAAAGACGCCAAAAGCGCGTTGCCGGTCCCCGAACAAGGGCTCCTGCGCAATCCAGCCCTGACACTCTAGTCCCGAAGCAACCGCATGTCCCAACCTGGGAGCGTCAGCGACCCGGGCGCCTCGGGGGGCTAGCCCTCACCGGAAGATTCGAGCCATAGGGAACGAGATCCCGGCGATACTGCCTGTGCACTGCATCAACCGCAGCGCGGGTCTCTTCCTGCGACTTTGCCAGCTCCGATCTCAGTCTTCGAACCTCGTCCTCCAGGTCGATCACACGCTTGACCCCTTCCAGATTCAGTCCGGCGGCAGTCAGCTCGATGATCCGTCTCAGGCGGTCGATGTCCCACTGGGAGTACCTGCGACTCCCTCCCCCGGTCCTCGCGGGGTCGACCAGTCCTTTGCGCTCGTAAATCCTAAGAGTTTGAGGGTGAACGCCCGCAAGCTCCGCCGCCACTGAGATGACGTACACCGCCCGCATGGAGTGGGTCGAACGTGAGGATTCCGCCGACGCGTATACCCCTGCCCCCGGCATTTTGGAATCTTCGGCGGCCACCTTAGGACACCCCCAAGTTGGCTCTAGGCGAGTCGAACGTGGCTTCCCCCAGCGCCTCGATTGCAGTCTTTTGGGCGGGTGTCAGATTCTTGGGGACCTGGACCTCGACGGTCAGCAATAGGTCGCCCCTCGCTCCCCCGGCCTTTTCGATTCCCCGACTCCTTACGCGGAAAGTCTTACCGGACTCGGTACCTGAGGGGATTTTCACCGTGACGCTCTTGTCCAAGGTCGGGACCGTGATTGTGGTGCCCAGGGCTGCCTCCGGGAACGTGATCGGCACCGTCAAAGTCAGGTCGTACCCACGCCTTCCAAAAAGACTATGGGACCCCACCCTCACAGTCACATAAAGATCACCCGCAGGTCCGTTGTTACGACCGGGCAGACCCTTGCCCTTCACCCTTATCTTTTGACCATCGGCGACACCGGCAGGGATTCTTACCTTCACCCTTCTCGGCTTTTCCTCCATGCCGTTGCCGTGGCATCGCGGGCATGGCTTCTCGATAACCACTCCCTTGCCGTGACATCTGGTGCACGGCTGGCTGAATGAGAAAAGTCCCTGGTTGTCGTCCAAGACGCCACGGCCACCACAGGTCGGGCACACGGTCGGCGCCGATCCGGCGGCAGCGCCACTGCCGTTGCACAAAGAACAAACGGCCTCAGTAATTACGTTTACGGAGGTCGTCACTCCCTGGGCGGCGTCCTCAAAACTCAGGTGAAGCTCCGCCTCTTGGTCTCGGCCTCTCTGTGGGCCGGTCCCGGGACGGTTGGGTGCACCCCTTTGAGTCCCACGGTTGAAGATCCCTCCAAAAAGATCCCCAAGGTCGTCAATCCGGAAACTGAACCCGTTGGCAGCGTTCCGCCCTCCGTAGGCTCCACCCATCGGCCCGAGACGGCGTACTTCGTCGTACTCCTTGCGGCGCGCGTCGTCGCCCAGAACCTCGTATGCAGCGGAAATCTCCTTGAAACGCTCCTCCGATCCCGGATTGGCGTCAGGGTGGTACTGCTTGGCGAGCTTCCTATAGACGCGGGTAATTTCCTTGGCCGGCGCATCTGCCGGAACGCCAAGGACCTTATAGAAATCCTTTTCGAACCACTCGCGCTGAGGAGGCATTACCTATTACTCGACTCCCTCAACCCTTGACCTTGACCATTGCCGGGCGAATTGGCTTACCTTTCCATCGGTAGCCCGATCTCATGACACCGGCGACCACCGGCTCGGCTCCCTCGTCCCCGCCTTCGGCCGGTTCGTGGGCAACTGCCTCGTGCTCTGCCGGGTCAAAGCCCTGGCCTAAGGGATGTACCTTCTCAAGACCTTCCTTGCTAAGGGTATCCAGGAGGCTTTGGGCAACCTGCTCCAAGCCGCTCAAGGCATGGCCAGGGTCGCTGGAGTGCTCAAGTGCAAGCTCAACCGTGTCGAGCACAGGCAGGAGCTTCTCGATCAGCTGCTGCGTCGACCTCTCTGAGTCATCGATGCTCTGCTTCGCGACCCTCTTGCGATAGTTCTCGAACTCCGCCTGAAGACGCCGAAGTGCGTCCAGGTACTCGTCGCGTTCAAAAAGAGCCTTCTGGAGATCGGCTCCAGCGCCGTCGGCCCCCGAACCGTGTGCGGAATCCGACCGTCCTTCACTACCGGGTTCGCGATTTCCCTGAGCGCCGATACCGCCGCCGGTATCGGCAGTTGCATCAGGAGGCACGCTCGACCCTTCATCGGCGGCACGATGCTCACCATGCGCCTCGTGGGACGGCTGACGGTTCAATGT
>DAIDIS010000032.1 GCA_027451785.1 Acidimicrobiales bacterium | reverse complement strand
CTCTATGCGTATACCTCGCAAGGTAACAACAACGGATCTGCGATGGCCGGGCTCACAGGCAACGCCGCCTTCTACAACATCACCGGCTCAATAGCCATGCTTTTCGGACGCTTCTTCATAATAATTCCGGTCCTTGCCTTGGCAGGGACTCTGGCGAGCAAGCAAGCGGTCCCTTCGGGCCCCGGCACCTTCCGGACTGATAACGCGATGTTCATTGGCCTGGTAATCGGCGTCATCATCATCGTCGGCGGCCTGACGTTTTTCCCTGCAGTCTCGCTGGGTCCCGTTGTCGAGCAACTTAGCCACGGAAGGTTCTGGTAAATGAGCGCGATCACTGAGTCAACGCCCAGAGTCCAAGAGACGCCAACGCCGCACGGAATTGCTCAGGCTCGCAGCCTTTTCGATCGCGAAATCCTTCGACACTCGATGAAGGACTCTATTAAGAAGCTGAACCCTAAGGTCCAGATCAGAAATCCAGTCATGTTCGTGGTACTTGTCGGCACGATTGTTACCTTCATGGAAGCAGTCTCGAAACCAACGTTCTTCGCATGGACAATCACGGCTTGGCTGTTCCTCACCGTCATTTTTGCGAATTTCGCAGAAGCAATGGCCGAAGGTCGAGGAAAGGCCCAGGCAGACACTTTGAGGCGCATGCGGTCCGAAACCGAGGCCCGACGGCTGCTCCCCGATGGCAGTGAAGAGCGTTGTCCAGCCTCAGAGCTTTCCAAGGGCGATCATGTCGTTTGTACCGCCGGCGACGCTATCCCCTCCGACGGAGAGATCATCGAGGGAATCGCATCTGTTGACGAATCCGCCATTACCGGCGAGTCGGCCCCTGTGATTCGCGAATCCGGTGGAGATCGCTCTGCGGTTACGGGCGGCACCAAAGTACTTTCGGACCGCATAGTTATCGAAATAACGGCTGAACGGGGCCGGACATTCCTCGATCGCATGATCAACCTGGTCGAGGGCGCCAACAGGCAAAAAACCCCAAACGAGCTCGCGCTTACCATCCTGCTCGCGGTATTGACGCTTGTATTCCTGCCTGTAGTCGTGACGCTTCAACCCTTCGGCCACTATTCCGCCATAGTCTCGGGCTCCAAAGGATCAGGGACGGTAAACGTGGTGATCTTGGTGTCACTCCTCGTTTGCCTAATCCCGACGACCATCGGTGCACTGCTGTCCGCCATCGGGATCGCCGGCATGGACAGGCTTGTACAGCGCAACGTGTTGGCAATGAGTGGCCGAGCTGTCGAGGCTGCGGGAGACGTTCAGACGTTGCTCCTCGACAAAACGGGGACCATTACCCTCGGCAACCGGATGGCATCGGCCTTCCTTCCGGTAGGCGATCACTCTCAACAGGAGCTTGCCGGTGCAGCTCAGCTGGCGTCGCTGGCAGATGGGACACCCGAAGGCCGCTCAATCGTTGTTTTGGCCAAGGAGCAGTTTGCCATTCGCGAACGCAAGCTTGATACCGACCACGACTTCGTTCCCTTCAGTGCCCAGACCCGAATGTCCGGCTTGGACATTGACGGCCGCCGGATTCGCAAAGGAGCAGCGGAATCGGTAAAGCGATGGGTTCAAGAACAAGGTGGCCAACTTCCCGGAGATCTCGATGCGGTAGTGGAGACGGTCTCACGTTCCGGGTCGACTCCCCTGGTAGTAGCGGACGGTAAGTCCGTCCTCGGGGTAATTGAGCTGAAGGACGTTGTAAAGCAAGGAATCAAAGAAAAGTTCGACCAAATGCGGCAGATGGGAATCCGCACGGTCATGATCACAGGCGATAATCCTCTGACGGCCGCGGCAATCGCTCAAGAGGCGGGAGTCGACGATTTCCTCGCCGAGGCTACCCCTGAAGCCAAGATGGCCCTTATCAAAAAGGAGCAAGAGGGCGGAAAGCTGGTTGCCATGACCGGAGACGGGACAAATGACGCTCCTGCCTTGGCTCAAGCCGACGTCGGAGTGGCAATGAACACGGGCACCACTGCAGCGAAGGAAGCCGGGAACATGGTTGACCTCGACTCCAACCCCACCAAGCTGATCGAAATCGTCGAGATCGGCAAGCAATTGCTCATCACCCGCGGTGCTTTGACGACTTTTTCGATCGCCAACGATCTCGCCAAATATTTTGCGATTATTCCAGCCCTTTTTGCGTCCACCTACCCTCCCCTTAATTCATTGAACATCATGAGGCTGCGCAGCCCTACTTCCGCCGTTTTGTCAGCAGTCATCTTCAATGCCTTAGTCATTGTGGCACTAATCCCATTGGCACTCAGGGGAGTTCGCTTCCGGGCCGCCGGGGCCGCCGCATTATTGCGCCGAAACGTGTCGATCTACGGAATCGGCGGGATCATCACTCCCTTTGCCTGTATCAAGGTGATCGACATGCTCCTCGTGGCCATCCACGCCTACTGACAGAGAGCCCGCATAAATGGTTACACATATCCGCCGCTCGATTATCTCGATTTTGGTCATGACCGTGGTTTTCGGGTTCGTATACATGTTTGCCGGTCTCGGCATATCCCAGCTCTTTTTCAAGAGCCAAGCCATGGGGTCAATTACTTCCAATGGCTCCACCTTGATAGGACAGAACTGGGCAGCGACCAAGTGTCCCGGCCATCTTGACGGTAGTTGCGTGTTCCACGGTCGACCTGATGACACGGGTCCGTATGCAGCGGTCGTTTGCACCTCCGATACGAAGAGCTGCACCCCTTTCTCCGGAGGAGATAATCCCCTGGTTGCAAACGGAGTGAGCGGCGAGTCGGGCGCTACCAACCTTGGCCCTCGCTCCAAGGTATTGGTCGCCAATACCAAGGAACTCGTTGCGTATTGGAGGCGGCTCGGAGTGAACAATCCTACTGCCGACCTTGTCACCACTTCGGGCAGCGGGCTGGATCCGGACATCTCTCCCCAGGATGCCATTGTCCAGATCCCGATGGTAACCAAGGCCACAGGGATCCCCTCCTCCCAGCTGTCGGCACTAATCGCCCAGCAGACACACGGCGCACCGTTGGGATTCCTGGGCAGCGACTACGTCAACGTGCTTCAGCTCAACGAAGCGCTTGCAAGGTTGACGAAGTAAGCCGACTATTCCGACGGATACTCCATAGTCATCCTCACCATCCGGTGTTTTCATGGTGCTACCACCACCATGAAAACACCGACCAGCGCCATTACATCCATACCGACTTAGCCATAGGGTTGGAGGTAATGATTACTGCACACTCATTGATCAAGCGCTACGGCTCGATCACGGCGGTGGACAACCTCACTTTCGAGGTGCCGCCTGGCTCGGTCACTGGCTTTCTGGGACCGAACGGATCGGGAAAATCCACAACCATGCGTATGATCATGGGCCTTGATTACCCGGACTCCGGGTCGGCCCTGATCGGCGGGAAGACGTATCACGACCTGTCGTGGCCGCTGCGTGAGGTTGGAGGGCTTCTGGAAGCGAAGGCATTCCATCCTGGGCGCACTGCCCGCAACCACCTGCGTTGGCTAGCTCTCACGAACGATATTCCAATCAGCCGGGTTGACGAGGTACTTGAACAGGTCGGGTTAACCTCAGTGGCCAACAAACGCGCCGGAAATTTCTCGCTCGGAATGGGACAACGCCTGGGAATCGCCGCAACTCTGCTTGGCGACCCCGGCGTGTTGTTGTTCGACGAGCCCGTGAATGGGCTCGATCCCGAGGGTATCCGTTGGGTCCGCAATTTTCTTCGCAGCCTGGCGGCCGAAGGCCGAACCGTCTTCGTGTCCAGCCATTTGATAAGCGAGATGGCCCTTACCGCCGATCGGCTCGTTGTAATCGGTCGCGGTCGGTTAATTGCGGAGACCACTGTGGACGACTTCGTCGCCCGAGCAGGCCGAGGAACCATCAAGCTGGTGACGCCCGACATTTCAGAATTCACAGCCTCCCTGACCGGAGCAGGTGCGACCGTATTAGCCCAAAAGGACGGATCACTAACTGTCGGAGGTTTAGCTGCACCGCAGATTGGTGACCTTGCTTCCAGCAAGGGATACCGCATCCACGAGCTGACCCCGATCGCAGCTTCTTTGGAGGATGCGTTCATGGAACTAACCCAGGACGAAGTGGAATACCGACCTTCGATGATGGCCGGTGGGACCTCTTCCGGCGGAAAGGACTGACCGAAATGTCTCAAGCAACCCACCCACTACCCCAGGGTCATTACGGCCTTTTGAATGTCATGAAATCCGAGTTCTTAAAGATCGTGACGCTTCGCTCGACAGCCATCACATTGGGAGTGACAGTCGCCACCGCTCTCTTGTTTACCGGCCTAGGAGCAAACCATGCCGTAAATCACGGTGCACTTTTCAATCCAGGTTTCGACTCCACTCAGAGATCGCTAACAGGGCTGATAATTGCCGGTCTAACCGGAGGCGTCTTTGGAGCCATGCTGATTTCCGGAGAATACTCCAGCGGAACAATTCGTACTTCGCTGGCAGCATCCCCCAAGCGAGCGACATTGTTGAGCGCGAAAATTCTGGTCTCTGGGATTTTGCTGATCGCTTTCAGCGAGATATTGAGCTTCGCATCTTTCTTTCTCGGCCAAGCCATCTTCTCCGGAGGTGGAGTCAAAACTGCAAGCCTCGCCAGCGGAGTCGTTCTACGGGCGGTGGTTTTCACCGGCCTATTCATCAGCTTGATGGCTCTCATGTCTTTCGGTTTCGGGCTGATCTTCCGGAGCACTGCCGCCTCATTGGCAGCCTTCGTAGGCGTGGTTTTCGTCCTTGAATTTGTAATGCACGCGGTCTCCGATCATTATGCTCAATATCTCCCGATTGAGCTGCTCGTTAACTCCATCATGACCACGGTTAAGACGACACCATTGAACTCCTTCTCCACCTCGGCATCCCAAGGACTGCTTTTCATGGCTATATATGCTGCAGTTCCTTTGGCAATAGGCTGGGGGTTATTCGTGAAGCGAGATGCTTGACGGAGGCGAAACTCGAGGAGGGCTTGGTGCAGGTCAGGATCCCACGACAATGGGTTGACCTGACCAGGCATCTCTTTCGCGTGGTCGCCAGAGAACCCTTTCGCCTACAAACCTGGGAAGAGCTGGCTTTCTTTCTGGTCAGTTCGGCGCTCTCGTACCTGATAGTCGTAGCTACACTCGTTCTTTGGATAGCAGGGGCGGCACTTTCTTTTGCCTTCGTAGGTGTATTCATTCTGATAATGGGCCTAAGGCTGGCTCGAGTCTCTGCGGGGTGGGAAAGAGGTTTGGCTCTGCACATTCTGGGGGAGCAAGTCGCCGCACCGGAGCCACTTTCAGTGCGGCCCGGACTTCCTGGTTGGCTTCGCTCTTCGCTGGGAGATTTGACCGCCTGGCGCGCTGCTTTCTACTTCGTGGCGAAATTGCCCCTTTCGCTTTTCGGCGCTTGGTT
>DAIDIS010000031.1 GCA_027451785.1 Acidimicrobiales bacterium | reverse complement strand
AATCTCTGCTCCTCGTCTACGACGAGCAAGCCCAAGTTTTTGAACTTCAGGTCCTGTGACAACATTCGATGAGTTCCGACAAGAACATCGACTTGGCCGGAGGCAACGCCTGCTGTGACTTTTTTGGCTTGTTGATTCGTGAGGAAACGCGATAGCACCTCGACCTTTACCGGGAATCCCGTAAACCTGTTCGAAAACGTCTCATAGTGCTGCTGGGCAAGCAGGGTCGTGGGCACCAGGACGGCTGCCTGCATCCCATCCTGCACTGCCTTGAAGACGGCTCTCACGGCAACCTCGGTCTTGCCGAACCCGACATCGCCACAAACGATCCTGTCCATTGGGTGCTCCGACTCCATGTCGGACTTCACCTCGGAGATGGCCTTCAATTGATCTTCGGTCTCGTCGAACTCGAAGGTGTCTTCAAGCTCTTGCTGCCAAGGAGTGTCGGGAGCGAATGTATGACCGCCCATTGCCATCCGCTTCGAGTACAAAACCACCAGTTCTTGAGCGATCTCAGTTACCGCTGCACGAACCTTCGCTTTGGTCCTAGTCCATTCCGATCCACCCAGACGGTGCAAAACAGGCGTGTCGCCCGCACCGTAGGGGGTCAGCATCGCCATTTGGTCCGACGGTACATAGAGCTTGTCATCGCCCTTGTACTCGACCAGCAGGTAGTCCCGCTCCGACCCTCCGATCGCTCGCCTGACCATACCCGTATAGCGCCCGACTCCGTGCTGGTCATGAACTACGAAGTCGCCGGGTTTGAGGTCGCCAAAAATCCCCTCGGGCAAGCCTTGCGAAGTTCGCACCGCTTGCGCTACGTCCGACCTTGCATCTTTGGCGTGACGCCTAGAGGGTCCGGCCTGTTGTCTGTGGGTTCTTCGGCGCCCGGTGACATCCCACTCGGTCAGTACCGCCAGTTTGACCGAGGCAATCAAGAAACCCCTGTCAAGGTTGGCGACTGCACAGTATGTCCCTGCCGGAGGAATGGTGGAACCACCCGCCCAGGACTTCACGTCCAAGCCCTCCGCTGCGAGCGAACGAGTCATGGAGATTGCACTCTGGTCACTCTGGGCTGCCAGGAGCACCACGAACCCGTCCCTTGCCATCGCGCCCATGCGTCCAGCTATTGCATGTACGTCGCCGGGAGGAAGGTCGCTCCAACCTAAAGCCTCGATCCGCGAAACTTCGTGGCTTTCTGCGAAGGGGGTGACGATTGTCACGCCCGCCATCGTCTTCGACGCCAACCGATCGAACGGTAGGTTCAGTCTGGGGAATCCCGATTCACCGCCTCCTTCGGCAAAAGCTCCCCAGGTTTCTCCCAGAGTTGACCCAAGTGCTTCCTCCTCGGAAAGAAGCTCGTCCGCGCGATCGCGCATCGGACGCGGGTCAACCAATACGATCTGCGATGTCTCGTCAAGCAGATCCGCCACCAGGGTTTCCGTCTCACATATCCACGGAAGCCACGACTCCATGCCGTCGAAAAGCTGTCCTTGAGCTATGCGCTCCCAGTTCTGGGCCCCCCACCGTTCGGATAAAACCAGCGTCTCTGCAAGCTCGATTGCGGCCCGGTCCGGGATCATTTCCCTGGCAGCAAATATTGTCACGGCATCAAGCTCTCCGGTCGATCTCTGATCCGAAACCGAGAACCGGGTAAGGCGGTCCACCTCGTCACCGAAGAGGTCGATTCTCACCGGAGTCGCGGAAGTTGACGGGAACACGTCAACTATTCCCCCGCGCATGGCGACTTCGCCTCGGTGCTCTACGGAGTACTCTCGCCGATAACCGAGTGCAACCAACCGACGCACCAAGTCCTCGGGACCTAGGCCGCTTTCGCCTTTCGTTACAACAAGTGGCTCGGGCAACGACCTTGGGTCGACCAGCCGCTGGATAAGCGACCGGACCGGGGCTACGACGAAATCCGGGGGACCGAGCGAAGACTCACCGAGAAGCCTCCAGATGACCTTCAGGCGCAGACCCATGGTTTCGGTGTCGGGACTGACCCGCTCAAAAGGAAGGGTTTCCCAGGGAGGAAAGATCTCGACACTTTCGTCGCCCACGAGCGCACGAAGCTCAGAGGAAAGCCTGGCGGCATCGTTCATCGTAGGAGTACCGACCAGGACTGTCCTTTTGCCAGAAGCCTGCTTCGCTGCTGCGATCACGATTGACCTAGCGGCGTCGGGTACGCCTACCGATCCCAGTGACGAATCAAAGAGCTCGGCGATACCTTGGTCGTCCGACGCCAGTCGCAGCAGCTGTTGAAATCCCTCAGGCACGCTTCCTCGATTTCGGCCCATAGGCG
>DAIDIS010000030.1 GCA_027451785.1 Acidimicrobiales bacterium | reverse complement strand
GGAATGCCGCCGACTTCTTCGATAACTACCTCGAAGCCTCCACCCGGACCGGTCAGAGACTGCGTTACTTCTTCGATGGTTGGCATGGCCTTCCCTTCAATCCAACAATGCTTCCAGCAATAATGTCAGCAAATGCACCTTCTGGTCATCTGGGAATGTTCTGTATCCTGGTCGGCGTCCCAATCGGCTAGCCTGTTGAAGCCCGTAATTGGAGCATGGTGGCCGTAGCTCAGTTGGTTAGAGCGCCAGGTTGTGGCCCTGGAGGTCGGGGGTTCAAGTCCCCTCGGTCACCCTTTTGGCCCGGTCATTCACCGGGTCACTCCGGTCGAATGCCCTAGCATCACCTGCGCGATGTGGCCGATGTCGATTGATAAAAGACTAGGGACTTTCGATCCAAACAGAACGAGCCAGCTCGGTTTCCTCCAAGCCAGGACCTCCCGATGTTGGCTCTTCGGAGTCGAATGGCAAATCGAGAGCGGCTCTCACGGTTGCACGTGCCGATTCCTTGACCGCATTCAGGTTATAGCCGCCCTCCAAGAAGAAAGCCACACGTGCAGAAGGTGCTGCGATTCGCATCACCTCGGTCGTCAGCTCTGAATAGTCGCCGCTCGATAATTCCCACTCTGCCAAAGGATCGAGCTTGTGACCGTCATAGCCCGCCGAAACAAGTACCCAGCTAGGGCGGAATGCTTCGACTACGGGAGCTATTACCGTGGCCAGCGCACCCAAAACAACGTCGCCCGTTGTTCCCGAAGGTAGTGGGATATTCAAATTGGACCCTGGGGCGTGAAGACCGCCTGTCTCCGTCGCCATGCCAGTCCCCGGGTACCAGCCGGCTTGATGAACAGATGTATAGAGAACACGCGGGTCTTGATAGAAGATGTCCTGGGTACCATTTCCGTGGTGCACGTCCCAATCGAAGATGAATACCCGTTCGCCCTGGTCTACCAAATAAGCTGCGGCTACGGCAATGTTATTAAATAGGCAAAAGCCCATTCCTGAGTACCGGGTTGCATGGTGGCCGGGGGGTCTGGAGGCCACAAAGGCAACCGAGGCATCTTGAGACTTGAGCGCTTTGATGGCCACCAAGCCGGATCCAGCAGCCAACAGAGCGGTGTCGTATGAATGTGGACCTGCTTCAGTGTCGGCGTCAAGCGCCCCCCCGCCTTCTCGGCAGAAAGCCTCAAGCGCACGCACGTACTTGACCTCGTGAACTCGGGCAAGATCCTCCAGACCCGCAGGCTCAGGTGGGAGTTTTAGGAGTCGATCTCCAAGCCCTGCATCCTCAATACCATCTATGGTGGCTATGAGGCGCTTGTGGTTCTCCGGATGGCCAGGGCTTGTCTCATGGCGGTCCATGGCGATATCGGTAACCAGAACGAGGCGGCTCTTACCAACCCTTCCGTAGGGAGCGTAATTGCCTTCGCTGCCCTGACCGCCAGGTCCGTCCCATGGCCTTTCCGATTCCTTGTTGGTGCTGGTGCTCAAGACACCCTTGTTCTAGGTACTCGCCGTTCGCCGGTTTCCCCTTCGGTGCGACCGACGATCTTGTAGACCACCGATCCGTCGATGGTTTCGTGCTCCTCCAGTTCCTTTACGAGTTCGTCCAGTTCGGCACGGTGCTCAGTTAAGAGCTTCACGGCTCCCTCTTCCGCCTCCCTTAGCAGGCGGGCAACCGCTTGGTCGATAACACGCTGCGTTGCCTCTGAATAGGAGCGCATCGTCACCTGGTCTTGACCCAGATACATCGGACCGGAAGAGCCGTACCCCACGGGTCCCAGCTCTTCGGTAAGCCCGAATTCCTTGGCCATTTTCTCTGCAAGGTTGGTGGCTGACATAAGGTCGTTGCCTGCGCCCGTGGATCGCTCTCCCAAAACAACCAGTTCTGCGGCGCGGCCTCCAAGGCGTACCTGTAGAGATGAGCGAAGATAGCGCTCCGAGAACAGGTGTCGCTCGTCGACGGGTAACTGCTGAGTAACGCCGAGAGCCTCGCCTGCCGGAAGGATGCTCACTTTCGAAACCGGGTCGCCATCGGGAAGCAGTGCGGCGACGATTGCATGACCTGACTCGTGGACCGCAACCGCATGGCGCTCGTCCGACAAGAGGACTCCTGAGTGGTCCCTCTGTCCGATCAAGACTCGTTCGCGGGCCTCGTCGAAGTCGGCGGCCGTAATGACGTCGCGGTTTTCTCTCACGGCACGGATGGCCGCCTCGTTTGCCAGGTTTGCAAGATCGGCGCCGGAGAAACCTGGGGTCCCTCTTGCGACAACGTCCAGGTCGACGTCGGAGTCGAGGTGCTTGGACCTGCAGTGAACCTCCAGGATCGCTCGTCGCTCGTGCCTGGTGGGGAGGGGTACGACTACTTGACGGTCGAATCTTCCGGGACGCAGCAACGCAGGATCCAAAACCTCAGGGCGATTGGTTGCTGCCAGGATGACAACCCCGACGGAAGGATCGAAGCCATCCATCTCCGCAAGGAGCTGGTCGAGAGTCTGCTCGCGTTCGTCGTTGGAGACGACTTGTCCGCCTCTCCTTCTTCCGATGGCATCTATCTCGTCGATGAAGACGATTGCCGGGGCAAGTTTGCGGGCATTTTCGAAGAGATCCCTGACTCGGGCTGCCCCGACTCCGACGAACATCTCTACGAAGGACGAGCCCGTGACCGAAAGGAACGGTACTGATGCTTCACCTGCAATGGCTCGGGCCAAAAGGGTCTTTCCGGTTCCTGGCGGCCCGAGCATGAGGACGCCTCTCGGTCCAATGGCGCCCGCCCTGCGGAATCTGTCGGGAGTCCGGAGAAAGTCGATGATCTCACCGACTTCTCTCTTGACTTCTTCGTAACCAGCTACGTCTGCGAATGACGTAGTCGGGCGTTCTGTGTCGGCGATCTTTGCCCGGGACTGCCCGACGGACGAGAACGCTCCGAGGCGGTTTCTTGTCCCTCTTGCCATCCAAACAAAAAGACCAATCAGAGCCAGCGTAGGGAGGAAGTAAATGAGGATTGTTCCCCAGTTGGTGCCGGACGAGGTGGCGGCCAGTTCAACCTTGTCCTTTTGGAGGGTAGCCACCAAATCGCTGTTTCCCAGCGCTGTCGGCAGCTGGCTTATAAAGCTCTTGCCGTTCTTCAGTTTTCCCGAAATAGCACCTGAAGGGTTGATGGTTGCGCTCTTCACTTTTCCTGCTGCCGCCTGACCCAGGAAGTCCGAGTAGCTATAGCTCACCGGTTTGGCGGTCTTGTTCCCAACGACCGAGCCCAGGACGATCCAAATCACCAAAATCAGCAACCACACGACTGTCGTGGCCCAAAAGGACCACCTGGGTGGCGCGGGTTGCGGACCACCAGGGATTGGGGGACGGTCGCGAGCGGAATCCTTGCGGTTGTTTTGGGTCGGAGCCCCGTCGGTGCTCTGGTCTCTACGTGGTGCCCGAGATCTCGGCACACAGCCTCCTTGGTCGGTTCCAGTCCGCAGGTATATCCCCAGACCGAACGCAATCCTACGTGTATTTCGGAAGAACCAGATCCTAATTCATCTCTATGGCGAGTGGTTTAAACCACCACGCGGAGCCAAGTAGCGAATGGGGGAGACTGAGAGTGTCGGAGTTGGGACCAATGTTCTTTTAGGGGGGACCTTGTTCTCTGTCTTGCAATTGGAAGAAGCCGTCATGCTGTCCTAGTAGGCATGAGCCGGGCTTAGCCCGCTTACGGGGCGCCTGTCGTTGGGTAATGCGGGATATGGAAGAAACCAACGGGTAGCGCTAATCCTTGCCGGAGTGAAGTCCTCGGCGGGCGCGGAAGGGACTGGAGATAGCGATGGAGTGGGAAAATCTGCTTCGCAGAGAGGATATGTTGCCGGCGGTCCATGAGACTCACACCGCGCTGGTCATATCGGTCGGGGACAAGGTGTACAAAGTCAAGAAGCCGGTGAGTCTGGGCTTTGCTGATTTCTCGACTTTCGAGGAACGATCTCGTTGCTCATTCAGTGAAGTCGAATTAAATAGTCGTCTGGCACCCGATGTCTACTTGGGTGCCTATGTGCTCGTGGCGCCCAATGGAAGTGACACCGAGCGAGTGGTCGTCATGAGGCGCCTGCCTGAATCAATGAAGCTCGAACGCCTCATAAGGGAGGGAGGAAATCTATCCGGGGCGGTCAGGTCGGTGGCGCACTCGATTGCGGGGCTGCACGGCTCGCCGATGTCGATTCCGAAAGAGGGGGTGAACACCAGCCCTTCGAGATATTGGGACCGGTGGCAGGACAACCTTGGCCAGCTTCTCAGCCTCGATATTTCAGAGGAAATTCGCACTCGGGTCTTGTCGATTCGGGAGAAAGCCAAAAGGTACTACCTAGGTAGGTACGCTCTTTTCGAGAAGCGGGTAAGTATGGGAGCTATCCGCGACGGTCACGGTGACTTGAGGGCGGACTCGATCTATTGCCTCCCCGACGCTCCGCGAATTGTCGATTGCTTAGAGTTCGACGACGAGTTGAGAACCATGGACAGGGTCGAGGACATAGCGTTCTTGGCGGTAGACCTAGAGAGACTCGGCAGGCCTGATCTCACCCGGCTCTTGTTGGAAACCTACCGAGAGTTCTCGGGTGACAACTGGCCTGCCAGTTTCATGGACGCTTCGATGGCACATTGGGCCTGCGTGAGGGCGAAGGTGGCCATTATCGCTGATGCCCAGCGCCCGGTTCACCTTTTAAGCGAGGCTTCGGTGTGGCTCGACTTGGCGGAAAAGCACCTTGAGGCTGCTTCGGTGTTCCTTGTCATTGTCGGAGGTTCTCCGGGAACGGGAAAATCCACTCTTGCAGACGTGATTGGGATGAAGTTCGACTGGGCCGTCGAGAGTTCCGACTTGGTCCGCCACGACCTCCTGGGTGTGCCATTCGGCGAAAGCGTCGGGCAATCTCTTGCCGCAAGAGGAAGGGATGCCTATGCGCCGGATGAAAAGATGGCGGTATACGAGGAGCTGCTCAAACGTGGGCGAGACATGCTCCGGACGGGTGAGTCGGTGATCATGGACGCAACTTGGGCCAGTTCCACTTGGCGGGAGCGGGCGCGGGAGCTGGCGGCCGAGTTCAACTGTGGAATTGTCGAGATCCGTTGTGTCGCTCCCAAAGCCGAAATACAACAGCGGCTGATTGAACGCGAGGAGCTGAGCGCCTCTAACTCGGATGCAAACTGGGCGGTTGCTGAACAGATAGACAAGTCGTTCGATCCTTGGGACGAGGCCAGTACCGTCGATACGTCCGGATCCGATTGGCTCGCCGATTTGAGTCTGTCCAAGATGCATTCGATGGCAGCGTGGGTACCGGTCTAGGAGGCGTTTCCGCAAGCTCAACGCCTCTGGTTCCGGAAACCCATCCAACTTGGAATTGGGGAGTGCGAGGACACACCGGAACTTGGACCGCCGACGGATATAGTGACCTCAATGGCTAATGAGGTTGGTGGAAGCGAATCGCAAGCGGCGGCTGACTTCCCAAAGCCCGAATTGGACGTGGACGTCCTACTTTCGGACGGTTCCACGGCAAGATTCAGGCCGATTACTCCAGAGGACTCTGAGGGATTGGTTGAGTTCCACTCAAGGCTGTCGTTGGAGACGATCGCGCGTCGCTTTTTCAATGCACATAGGCGCTTGTCCGAAGAAGAGGTCAGGCACTTTACGACCTTGGATGGAGCCGACAGAGTCTCGCTGGTCGCACAGCGAGGGCCGGACATCGTCGCCGTTGCCCGCTATGACCGGCTTCCGGACGGCGAGGTGGCCGAAGTCGCCTTCGTGGTCGAGGATCGCTTTCAGGGAATTGGCCTTGGAACTCTACTGCTTGAACGATTGGTGTTAATTGGTCGCCACTATGGGATCAAGCGATTTGTCGCCTATACCCTCGGCGACAACTACAAGATGCTCGAAGTGTTCAAAAAGGCGGGATTCGCCAGCCAGAGCACCCGGTCCGAAGGGGTGGTCAAGGTCGTCATGGACATCATGCCGACGAGAGCGGCTACCGAGGCGGCGCAAGAGCGTGATCGACAGGCAGTCGTTAGGTCCATAGGGCGGCTCTTGAAGCCAAGGTCGATAGCGGTAATCGGTGTTTCGCGTAAGAAGGGCACCATTGGCCGCGAGGTGGTCCAGAACCTTATATCAGGAGAGTTCGGCGGCCCGGTGTATCCAGTCAACCCCACCGCCGAGTTCATTTTGTCTATACCTTGTTGGCATTCGGTTGAGGCCATCCCAGGACCGGTCGACTTGGCAATAGTCGCAGTTCCAGCCGAAGGCGTTGAAGAGGTAGTTCACTCATGTGGGAGGAAAGGTGTTGGCGGGCTCATCGTCATCACCGCAGGGTTTGCCGAGGCAGGAAGCCAAGGGGCAACCGAGCAGGCGCGGATTGCGAGGCTTGCCCACGGGTATGGCATGAGGTTGGTAGGGCCCAACTGCTTCGGGGTTATTACGACCGATCCCGAAGTATCGATGAACGCCACTTTCTCGGCCCGCCCACCAAAAGCCGGAAACATCGGCTTCGCTTCCCAGTCGGGTGGGCTCGGGATAGCCATTCTTGCTGAGATTGCCGAGAGGGATATAGGGCTCTCCCAATTCGTCTCCATGGGGAACAAGGCAGACGTAAGCGGCAACGACCTTCTGCAGTGGTGGGAGGTGGATCCGGATACTGAAGTGATCCTCTTGTACTTGGAGTCCATGGGTAACCCGAAGAAGTTCAAGCGTCTCGCTCAAAGGGTCAGCCAGACCAAGCCGATCGTCGCAGTGAAGTCCGGAAGATCTGTCTCGGGAAACCGCGCAGCCCGATCCCACACGGCTGCGATGAGCTCTCCCGAAGAGGCTGTCGACGCCCTCTTTTCCAGTACAGGGGTGATAAGGGTGAGCACGGTGGAGGAGCTTTTTGATGCTGGAGAGCTATTCTCGTCTCAGCCGCTGCCTGCGGGAGATCGGGTCGCAATTGTCTGCAACGCCGGTGGGTTTGGTGTTCTGGCGGCCGATGCCTGCAGTTCGAATGGATTGGATGTCCCAGAGTTGTCCAAGGACCTCCAGCGGCAACTGCAGGATTTCCTTCCATCGGGCGCCGGTCTGTCGAACCCAGTGGACCTGATCGCATCGGCCAGCGCGCAAACTTACAGGCAGGCATGCTCGCTTTTGTGCAGGTCAGGCGAGGTTGACTCGGTTGTCGTTATTTTCGCCCCACCGCTCAATACGAGAGCGCCGGACGTGGCCGAAGCGCTTGCTCAAGTTGCCGCCGAAAATGCTGAATCCAAATCGCCGGTGACCCTCGTCGCAAGTTTCGTCGGATCGACCTCGGTCCGGAGGCAACTGAGGACCGGCGAAACGATCGTGCCGGATTTCGGCTATCCCGAGAATGCGATTCGGGCCCTTGGTCACGCAGCGCGGTACTCGGAATGGAAACGTTCGCCGGTTGGCTCTATTCCCGAACTGAACGGCGTAAGCCCCTCGCGCGGGAGAAAATTGATTGCCGATGCCTCGACATCCGAAGAAGGCTGGATGAGCCTTCCAGACGCCTTCGAAGTCCTGAAGGCATACGGCGTGCCGGTGATTCCCTCGGTATTCGCACAAGACCTGGACCAAGCCCTAGGAGCCGTATCGGAAATCGGCTTCCCGATGGCCATGAAGGTCGTCGGACCTTCAATCCTTCATAAGTCGGACGAGGGCGGGGTGATCCTTGGGATAGAAGGAGAGTTGGAGCTGCGAGCGGCCTTCGAAACTATGACCAGGACTTTCGGGGTCCGAATGCACGGAGTATTGTTGCAACCCATTCACACGGGCCAGGTCGAGTTGATTGCGGGGGCCGTCAGGTACGATAAGTTCGGCCCGGTCGTCTTGTTTGGGCTTGGTGGCGTCGCAGCGGAGCTAACGGGTGACCACGTATCGCGCCTGGCTCCCATAACCGACTTGGAGGCAAAGGGTATGGTGCTTGGAATCCGGTCATCCAGGTTGCTGACTGGTTATCGTGGGAGCGAGACGGTCGACACTGCCGCATTGGAGGACATCCTTTCCAGGATCTCGCAACTTATGTCCGACTTCCCGGAGATTTCCGAACTGGACTGTAACCCCGTCGTCGCTTCGCCGGATGGGGCCTTGGCCCTCGATGCCAGAATCAGGCTCGGATCGACTCTAGGGGACTCTGAAAGTCTTGACGGGGTTTCCGTCCTTTGAGCGGCACCCGAAATCAAGTTCAAGCCGAAATGGAAAATGAGAGCCAGCTGCCGACCTATCGATCTCCCACCTACTTATACGTAAATCCAGCGCTTGGGGAAATGGGTCCAAAAGCAATTGGCGACCCGATCGCCGGAGAAATGATCGATGGTGGGCGATCTGTCGCCGGCTTGAGGGTAGCGGTGAAGGACATCATCGACGTGAAGGGCATGCCTACTTCGGCTGGAACCCGAGCCGTACTGATGCGTGAGGTGATTGCCGAGCGAGACGCTGCCTGTCTCGAACCGATGAAGGAAATGATCGATGGTGGCGAGATCGTGATTGTGGGCAAGACAAATACGCATGAGCTTGCTCTTGGAGTCACAGGGATCAACCCTTGGTTTGGGACTCCCGTTAACCCGATCAACCCACTTTGGGTGCCGGGTGGTTCTTCCAGTGGCTCCGCGGTTGCAGTTGCAAACGGCGAGGTTGACTTTGCGCTCGGATCCGATACCGGGGGCTCCATCAGGATTCCGGCTGCATGTTGTGGAGTGGTTGGCTTGAAGACAACCTTCGGGCGAGTACCCACCGAAGGTACAGTGGCACTTGCCCCGTCGCTGGACACCATCGGCCCGATGGCTCGTGACGCAGAAACTGTGGGCTCAGCGATGTGCCTCTTGGCCGGCGATTTTCGTGCAGAGCTCGCTGTCGCCGGCCCCGCTCGTTCGATCGGGTTCGTTGACTTGGGGGCTCCTGGCAATATCAATGCCAACGTCCGACGGGCGCTTGCTGCATCAGGTGCCAACATCACGGAGATTGCGCTTCCAATGTGGGACGAGGCCACAATGGCGTGCGGGCTGATCCTCGTGGCCGAGGCAGCTGCACAACACGGCTATCTCGTAACTGAACAGCCGGAACTGATCGGCGAAGACGTCAAGATGAGGCTGGCGCTCGGCTCCCAAGTGAGCCCCGACGATATGAGGACGCACGAGAAAACCCGATTGAAGTGGATCAGTATGCTCGGCGAGGCCTTTGGCAAAGTTGACGTGCTTGCAATGCCGACTTTATCGGCGTACCCGCCGATGCTTGATGAAGTCGACTTGATGTTTGCGATCCGCAACACGATGCCGGTAAACCTGGCAGGAGTCCCCGCTATTTCGTTTCCGGCCACGATTCCCGCGGATGGGTCGAGTGTCCAGCTTGTGGGCCCGATGCGGTCGGAGGCAATGCTCGTCGCAACAGCGGCGGCGATTGGGGCGGCTCTCGCCTAATTGTAGGCTTCCACCGAGCTTCCTCTTGCTCTTTCCACCATGTCCCTCAGGGTGTATGAGTCAAGGTGAGAGCGCATGTGCTGGCTTACGTTCTCCCATACGGCAAGCAGTACGCATTGCCCTTCGTGTTCGCAGGCTCCGTTTTCGTGCGGTCGACCAAAGTCCCCCGCAACGATTGGCCCATCGACGGCGCTTACGATCTGGCTGAGGGTGATTTCCTCTGGAAGGCGCGCCAAAACGTATCCACCGCCCATTCCTCGTTTCGACCGAACTAGACCAGCGCCTTTTAGAGCGAGCAGAATTTGCTCCAGGTATGGCTGAGGTAGGCCCGTTCTTTCGGCTATGTCCTTTACTGAGGTGGGACCCGTCTGGTCTTGATGAAGGGCAAGCGACAACAGTGCTCTGCTGGCATAGTCACCTCGCGTTGAAACCTTCACACCACAATGCTAGGCGATGCCGAAAGGGGATGTAGCTGGACGGTTTATAAGGTCAATCGCTCGCTTGTATGGTGTTACGGTAACTCGGACTTAAGATATTGAGGTCAACCCAATCGTGACGACGGATAACCCTTCAGACGCCGACCAGCCGCAAACGCAGGATGAGGTAGGGGCACTCGAGGGCGAGCTGTCTCCGTCGGACGAGCTGTCTCCGACGGAGGTCATCCCCGGCCCCGAGGATAACACGAATGAAACTGTCGCCGAGCCCGGCAAGGTCTTGCGGATCGGTTCGATGCTCAAGCAGCTTTTGGAAGAGGTTCGGCAGGCGTCCTTGGACGAGGCGGCCAGATCCAGGATGAAGGAGATCTTCGAGACCTCGATCGAGGAACTAGCTGGTGGGCTTTCTCCGGATCTTGCGGCAGAGCTTCGTCGATTGTCGCTTCCATTCCACTCTGGAACACCCAGCGAAGGGGAGCTCAGAGTCGCTCAGGCTCAGCTCGTCGGATGGCTGGAAGGTTTGTTCCACGGGATTCAGGCAACGCTGTTCGCTCAGCAGATGGCGGCTCGGGCGCAACTTGAGGAGATGCAAAGGCGGAGCCTGCCATCCGGCCAGCAAGGTAACGGGTTTCCGGGCAACGGCATGGCGGCAGGCGGAGGTACCTACCTGTGAGTGGGGACCAGCCCTTCGTTCACCTGCACGTACACACCGAATTTTCGATGCTCGATGGGGCGTCAAGGCTAAAGGAACTGGTCAGTGCGGCCGCGCGTGATGGCCAACCTGCAATTGCCATTACCGACCACGGAAACATGTACGGGGTACTGGACTTCTACAAAGAATGCAAGGACCAGGGCATAAACCCGATCATCGGGCTCGAAGCGTACATGGCCGCCGAGTCCAGGCACGAGCGTCCTGCTCGGCGCGGAAAGGTTGACGACGGAGGCGGCGACACAGGAGGGGGGCAAAAGCTCTACTACCACCTCTCTTTGATGGCGGAGAACAACTCCGGCTACAAGAACCTAATGAAGTTGGCCTCCTATGCCTACCTTGAGGGCTATTACTATAAGCCCAGGCTGGACTGGGAGCTATTGGAGAAGTACTCAGGCGGGATCATCGCGACCACAGGCTGCCTTGGCGGATTGGTCAACCAGGCATTGACCCAAGGTGACTACGAAGGTGCAGTGAAGCTGGCCGGGAGGCTGCAGGACATTTTTGGACAGGACAACCTGTTTATCGAGCTTCAGGACCACGGAATCGACCAGCAGCGGAAGAACAACCCCGAGCTTGTCAGGATTGCCAAGCAGATCAACGCTCCGCTGATTGCCACGAACGACAGCCATTACACCAACAGGTCCGATGCTCTGGCTCACGACGCCCTTCTTTGTGTCCAAACGGGTGCGACCATCGACCAGCCTGACCGGTTCAAGTTCGAAGGCGAGGAGCATTACCTCAAGAGTTCGGCTGAAATGTGGGGACTGTTTGCGGAAGTGCCCGAGTCGTGCAAGAACACTTTGTGGATCGGCGAACGGGCGAACGTGGACATCGCCTTCGGCGAGGCAAGCCTGCCTAGGTACCCCATCCCCGACGAGTTTTTTGCCGGAAGGCCGATTCTCGTCAATTCCGGCGTGGAAGCAGAATCGGATTGGCTTCCGCAAGAGCAGAGTGACACATCACAAGGCGAAGAGGGCCTGAGTCGCCTCGACTACGGCGCCGCAGCGAAGCAGTATCTCCGCCACCTGACAATGACGGGGGCACGGGGCAGGTATGGCGCTGAGCTAAGTGAAGCCGTGCAAGAACGTATCGATTACGAGCTTGGCGTTATTTCGGATATGGGCTTTGAGGGTTATTTCCTGGTTGTCTGGGACTTGATCAGGCACGCAAAGGAGGCGGGAATCAGGGTTGGTCCCGGGAGAGGCTCAGCCGCCGGGTGCTGTGTGGCCTATTGCCTCGGAATTGTCGAGCTTGACCCAATACGCTACGACCTGCTCTTTGAACGATTCTTGAACCCGGGCCGCAAGCAGATGCCCGACATCGACATGGACTTCGATGAGCGCTTCCGTGGCGAGATGATCCGGT
>DAIDIS010000029.1 GCA_027451785.1 Acidimicrobiales bacterium | reverse complement strand
CACAACAGTGGTGGACGTGGCTAACCACCAGCTCATCGACATCTTGGACACCAGGGACTTCGCAGAAGTTGCCCGCTGGGTGAACAACCAGCCGGAGAAGTTCAAGGAAAGAATGAGATACGGCTGTCTCGACATGTCGGACACCTATGCGGCCGTCTATAAGGTCACCTTGCCCAAGGTCACCCAAGTGGTCGATCGCTTCCATCTCATTCGCCTGGCCAACGCCGCACTCGACACGGTGAGAAGAAGGGTCCAGACCAACGAACTCGGGCACCGAGGAAGAAAGAACGACCCTTTGTACCGATCCCGAAAGCTCCTCATCATGAGGTCAGACCGCCTGGACTTAGAGATGACGGAAAAGCTCAACAGCTTGCTTGAGCTGGGAGACCCGGGGGCTGAAGTCTCCCTTGCTTATCGGGCCAAAGAAGCAATATCTGGCATCTACGAGATCAAAGACATCAATCAGGCACGAGACAGCTTGAAAGAGATAGCACAGCAACTGACAAAGCCCTCGATGCCGCCGGAGCTAAAGAGGCTGGGCCGCACCATTACAAAGTGGTTCGACAAGATCCTCGCCTGGCACACAAAAAGGATTTCCAACGGACCGACCGAAGGGCTCAACAACCTCATCAAGCGAATAAAGAGAGTCGGCTTTGGATTCACCAACTTCAAGAACTACAGGATCAGGGTACTCCTATACGCCGGCAAACCCACCTGGAGGGTCCTGGACTCAATTGTGGCCAGGTGAGGGTCGACCCCGCAGAAACCGGAAGAGCCGTTAAATAGGGCCCTATGGCAACTTGCTGATTTGAGCCGGAAGCCGAAAGCAGAGCCAGAAACACAGCATGAGACATAGTGAACCGTCTTACTACCTAATGGCAAATCTCCACCGCACAGACACAGATGAAGTATGTGGGATTACGCAAGATTCACCTCCAAAAATGAGAACGAGTTCCCGACCAGTCCGCCCGATTCATCTTGATCCAATTTGTGGTATCCGATCTAGAATTAGATTCGGAGGTGAACTGAAATGGCTAGGCGTTCAGGCTTCGTGGAGGCGGTCTCACAGGCGAAACGAGATGCACAGCAACGTCAAGCGGCGGAGATTCGCGCTCAACAGCAAGCTCTCAAAGCCGCTGAACGGAGCCGCCGAGAGCTAGCCCGTGCGCAGGCAGCAAACGAGAAGGAGCGACAGCGCCTCTATGTAGAGGCTCGAATTGCTGAAGTTGAAAGCGATAACGAGGTTTTGCGGGAAAGGGTCCTTGAGATTCAAAACTTGCTCGTTGGATCACTCGGGACAGAGCATGAAATTAACTTCGAATCCCTGCGGCAGAAATTCGAACCACCGGATTTTGAACCAGGGCAACTAGGAGTTGCCGAATCGCCACCCGATCCAGAGAAATTCAAGCCTGCCGCCCCCACTGGAGTGGCTAAGCTCATACCTCGGGCGAAGAAGAAGTTTGCGGAGGATTTCGAGCGATCTCGACAAGCGCACGAATTGGCGGCCAAACAACATGCTGAAAGAGAGCTTCATCGTCATCTCCAACTGGATCTAGCGCAAAAAGAACATGCGGCCAAAGAGGCACAGACGCGTGAGAACGTTGAAGCTCACAATACTGAGGTTGAGAAGTTCGCCGCCGCTTACAAGCAAGGAGACCCTGACTCCGTTATCAGCTACGTTGCACTTGTACTGGAGAGGAGTTCCTTCCCAGAGGGCTTTCCCGTTAGAAGCCGCCTCGCATACGTTCCAGAATCTAAGCAGTTGGTCATCGAGTTCGACCTTCCCGACTTTTCGATCGTTCCTGAAGTTGCCAGCTACAGATATGTGAAAACTGGCGATAAGCGAACCGATTCAGCTAGACCAGCCACGCAACGCAAGAAGCTCTACCTATCCATCGTGGCACAAGTAGCCCTTCGCGTTCTGCACGAGGCATTCTCTTCCGATCAGGGCGGATTTATCGAAACGGTTGTATTCAATGGGCATGTGGATACCATCGATCCCGGTACCGGCCGCTCTATTCGCCCTTGCTTGGTTACCGTTCGCACTACCAGCGATGCCTTCAAAGAGATCGAGCTCTCAAAAGTCGACCCTGTTGTTTGTCTCAAGACTCTCAATGCTGGCGTTTCGCCAAGCCCAGCGGAGTTATCTCCCGTCCGGCCAGTTCTTGAATTCTCGATGGTGGATGCGCGATTCGTCGAGGAGCAGGATGTCCTAGCGAGCCTGGACCAACGTCCCAATCTCATGGATCTCACGCCTTCCGAATTCGAGTCACTCATAACGAACTTGTTTCAAGCAATGGGATTGGAGACCAAGCTAACCCAAGCATCAAGAGACGGTGGCGTCGACTGTGTTGCTTATGATCCCCGTCCCATTCTCGGCGGAAAGGTCGTCATCCAGGCCAAGAGATATAAGAACACGGTCGGTGTCTCAGCGGTACGTGATCTTTATGGAACGATGGTCAACGAAGGGGCGGCAAAGGGGCTGTTGGTGACTACCAGCGGCTACGGAAAGGCATCCTTCGATTTTGCCGCCGACAAACCCCTTGAACTATTGGATGGCTCGAACCTTTTATATCTCTTGGCCGAGCACGCTGGAATTGAAGCCAAGATTGAACCTCCTGACGACTGGAAAGACCCCGATTCCGACCAATGAATCCTGCAATCCAGAGAAGCGCGAGCAACCGATTCCGACGGGGAATCTTCGGAGCAGATGACAACACGCACGTCTTCGGACCGTAAGAAAATTGTATGGACGGCATGTGGATTCCTCGTAGTGGTAGTTTCGGTAGTCGTCCTTGCAATCTGGCATCCTCACGGCAAAGATGCCCCAACCATGTGGGGCGTAATTGCTACATTCGGTCTTCTTGGAGCGACCGGCGTCCTAGCTATTTTCACCTATTTGTCGGTGCGCCAATCCGCCCGAGTAGCCGACGCCGCTGTAGAAGACGCGAAGCGAGGGAGTGAGCTAATCGCGATTGCCCAGAAACAACTGGCTGCAGCCCAGCGTCAATCAGAAATTGCACAAGCGACGCTGGATGCCGAACGCCAGCCCGTACTGGTTCCTGCGGCACCCGATGGCCCATACGATCCGAAGGCGGTGGTCTCGTTCGCCTACAAGGGAACTCGCAGCAAGCGTTTTCAGGACTTTCCGATAGCTCTGAGCGTTGCCGATGACCAAGCTGGATGGTTCTTCTTGAAAGTGCGGAACGTTGGAAAAGGTCCGGCAGTGATTGGACAGGAAGACGGTGATTTATTTCTCCATTCCGCAGG
Source organism: Acidimicrobiales bacterium (assembly GCA_027451785.1). GTDB lineage: Bacteria > Actinomycetota > Acidimicrobiia > Acidimicrobiales > JAKAVM01 > DAIDIS01. The sequence goes on along the minus strand of DAIDIS010000029.1, from coordinate 6,170 downwards.
TACGGGCAGCATCTACGGTGATACCGCTTCCAGGATTATCGCTCCCGGTGACGAGATGGCATGGGTCTTTCGTGGTCCAGATGGATCAGGAGCCTTTCTCGGAACGATATCGGCTTTGGAAACTACGGTCTGCGTGAACTACAGCGACCTCACCTATAACCGAAAGTTCAGAGGACGCTTCACCTTCGACAAGAAGCGGCCGCGACCCACCTTGGTCAAGGCGACGATCGAGGACCTCAATTTCTAAGTTGGACTGCCTGACATTGACCAATATTGAATCTCAATATCGACAACGATGACCCCTTTCCAGACCTTGACTTCTCTAATCCAAGGCCCTCTCAACCACAACCCTCAACCGATTCGCCACTCGCTCCCTTTTCAGAGCCTTCTCCCACGTTTTAGGTGGTCGGTTGAGTTTCTCGCCGATCTGGTTGGCAAATCAGCCTTGGAGGTAGAGAGAGACAGTCTCTTGAATCTCCTCCGCCGACATTGGCTGCCAGCGCCTCTGTACGTCATTGCGCCTAAGGATGCCAACCGTTCCTTGACGAATGTCGAACCTTCATCTCGATCTCACTGGTGCTTAGTCCTGAAAAGTAGTCTTCAACTACGACCGCTTCCGGCTGCTTGCTTAGACGCTTGAGAACACGACGAGATTGCCCATTCTTTCCAGGTCTTGGCGGATCAGACAACCGGTTAGGCATATCCTCAAGAAAACCACACAAGTTGGCGAGATTTCATATGCGCTCCCGCACCCGCGCCAAACTCTACTTCGTTAGCCCTGTTCCTGAGTAGGCTTTGCAGGAGGCTCCGAAACTTTCGGCTGTCTGGCTGGCTCGGGCGGTTGAGTAGGGGCCTTGCCCTTCCCAGCCACCATGCCCCGCTTTAGAGTTCCATTGTTGGCCACTAGAGAATCCCTCCTAGGAATTGACTTTTCCGTTAGATTTCAGGATACGGATCCAGCGTACTTCAGCCGTATCGGGAATTAGTAGCCCCTCCGTCCCTGGAAGTTCAGAGACAACATTTCCCATCTCGTCGAGCTGCCATTCCCGTTCAAGGAATAGCCCATGCGGCTCAGGTGACGTGAGAACCATTGAATTTTCGGCAAATGCGCCCCCCACTCGCGCTCCATTATTGAACTCAAGTACCAGAAACCCACTCGATGGAATGCGCTCACCAACAAAGAGCCAGTCCCAGATCGTGGGGGGAACGGGCGCCGACGCTATCCAATTTACCAGGCGTCGGAATTTCCCAGTTAGTAGATCCTTGGCCGGGTCGAACAACTTGTCAATTATTGCCCCAGCTACGAGGCCAAGGGCTATCGGAACAACAATTACAGTCAAAACAGCCCAAACCGCTATGCGGAACGGATGCCGAGCTAGGTGATCTCTAATCGGGACAATCCAAGCAACAGTCAGCGGTGCAACGAGTGCTTGTACCACCGCACTTAACACTAAGGATTGGAGGATCGTTCGAAGGTCACCAGGCGGACCTTTCCACGTTCTTGACCTTGCCCAAGCGCTGGTAGCCAAGTAACCGGGGGAAATTGCCATTAGGACAACAGCCATTGCGGTCAAGCTCGTCGGAAGCATTTCAACATTGTCGCGGATGGTTGTATCCCACACATGCCGCGCTACATAAGTCGCTGCCTTTCAACGGCTCTCGACTGAAATATCACTCCAACAAATTGGGACTTTCGCGGAAGGTCAACGATAATCGAGAGATTCGCCGGGTCGGCCGCCGAATCGTACCCGGTAAGGCATCGCAAGGAGCGCCGAGTTGACAGTCCCAGGAAGCGAACCCAGCCCACAGCCGGAGGTTCCGAATCGTCGGGACGTCCATTTCAAATCCGGCAAAGACCACTGTCACGCATGGCTCTATTTGCCGTCACTCTCATCAAGCAAGCCTCCGCCGGTCATAGTCATGGCCCATGGCCTAGGGGGCATCAAGAAGCTGCGCCTAGATGCCTTCGCCGAGCGCTTCTGTGCCGCCGGTTACGCCTGTCTGGTCTTCGACTACCGCTATTTCGGAGAGAGCGAAGGAGAACCTCGGGAGTTGCTGAGTATTAAACGCCAACTCGAAGACTGGCAGGCTGCGATCGTGTACGCGAGCACGTTATCCGAGGTCGATGGAACCAGGATCGCGATTTGGGGGACGTCTTTCGGCGGCGGGCACGTGATTGCGACGGCAGCTGTCACTTCAAGTGTCGTGGCAGCAATTGCTCAATGTCCGTTCACCGACGGTTTTGCTTCGGCTCGCTGTATTCCCTTCCGAGTCACCATTGGGCTGAGCATCGCATCTATCCGGGACCAAATTGCCCGCGTCCTCGGCCACCGACCGATTCGGGTGAATGTCGCCGCGCCATCCGGCGAGGTCGGCCTCATGAGCGGTAGTAACGCCTTCAATGGGATTAGATCCCTCATCATTGCTTCGGGCCTTGACCCTGACGACTACCATTCCGAGGTCCCCGCCCGAGTCGCCCTCACGATACCCTTTTACTCTCCCGGCCGCCGTGCCCGGAAGGTCCGCTGTCCGATCCTTTTTAGTGTCTGCGAACATGACAGCGTTGCTCCTTCAAAGACGACGATCAAGTTCGCCGCTCAAGCACAGCTGGGTGAAATCAAGTCCTACGACACCGGTCACTTTGATATCTACGTAGGCGAGTACTTCGACAAGGTCGTCGGCGATCAGATCGAATTCCTCACCCGAATCGTTCCTCCGGCGTAGCGAAGCCTGGAAAGTGCACCTCAGGCGGGCCGTGGAGACTGGGGGGCCCACTTCACAGTTGGTTGTATGCGGGCCGTGGAGACCAGAGGACTCCCTTCACGGATGCTTGTAACTGGGCCGTGAAGACTAGGTGACACCCTTCACTTCTGCTTTGTGATGGTACTAGTATCAGTGGTACTAATTATCAGCGGAAGCACACCCAAAAAAAGAAAGGGCGGATCCCCATGACAGACCGGGTGATCTCTATTAGGCGATGGTTGGTTGCATCAGTCGCACATTCTACGGATGGTGCCGCGTGACGATCCTGGACGAACCATCCGCCCATACCGAACCGGATTCGGAACCCTCAAAAGGCCGCCCCAGCCATACCGAATTGGAATCTACCAAGGCGAAGGACATCGGTTTTGCCGACGGCCAACCAACTGAGATCCTCATCAAAGAAGCAAGTGCGCGCAGGCGGAAACGTTGGCTGAACTCGATCTCCCTGGTCGTTATCGTCGTTGGGGTTTCATATCTCCTTGCAGCTCCTAGAGGAAACGGTCCCGGAACGTCGGCGAACGTATCCGGTGAGCCGAAATCTGAGGCATCCGCCGGAACCGCAGGCCCACAATCAAGCCCGGGAACCGGAACTCCGCCTGCGACAATCACCAATACCTCACTCACTTCGGTTTCCTGTCCAGCGGAAGGCTTCTGTGTAGCAACAGGGGACGGACAACTAGGTACACCGATTACGGTCGGCAAGAATCCAAGCGCTCCCGGGAACGGCGGAGTGGGCTTACTCCTGACCAGCCACGACTTAGGCCAAACGTGGTCCTGGGTTTCTCTACCGACCGAGATAGTGGCGCTTACGTCGGTTTCATGCTGGTCCCCCGTCGACTGCATGTCTGTTGGATCCTCGACGGCACCGGCAATCCCTTCCTCGATCTCCGGGAACAACCGTGCCAGACCAACGGCCACCAACACCCAATCAGCCACTGGAAACCGCACGGCCACCAACACCCAGACGTCGCCTAAGCCTCAATCGAAATCGGTAAATCAGCCTCAATCCCAGGTTCAGGCGTCAGCAATCGTTACCCACGACGCCGGCAGCTCGTGGCGGTTGGCGTCGCTGCCGGCCGGTCTTCCACCTGCCACCGAAGTCTCGTGCTTTGGGAGCGGGAACTGTGTCGTTCTCACCGGTGGAGATCAAGGTGCCCAGGGAGAAAGAACACAAGACGGGGGCAGGTCATGGAAACCCGTCTCGTTCCCCTCGCCAGGGATGCCGTCGCCGAGAGCCCTCTCATGTTCAGCGGAAGGACTCTGTATGGCTTCCGGTTATCGAGCGCCCTCAGCCGCCTCAAATTCAGGCGACCAGACTTCGCTTGAGCAGACGGTTGTGTTCAGCAGCCAAGACCACGGGGCTTCATGGCATCAAGTGAACGCCCCTCAGGCACCGCCATCGGGCCTCGGACAGCCTCAGGCGATCGCGCCTACCTCGATTTGGTGCGCGGGAACCGAATATTGCGTCGCAGCGGGTATACCTGAGTCCGATACGCTGAACAGCTTCGCTGTTTACACCACTGACGCAGGAGAATCCTGGGCTCGGGCACCAGGCTGGGGGAACAATAACTTTTCCGACGGGGCGATTGCTCATATCGACTGCACTCGCTTTCCGCAGTGTTTTGGCGAGTCCCAGTCGGCATCCAGTGTTTCGGTTTCGATGTTCTTTCGCTCCTCGGACGGTGGCCGGTCTTGGGTACCGGTGCCAAGCACGTTCTCGAGCCCGAATAATTCGCCTTCCGAAGGGATGGGCGCCTTGCAGGCGGATTACCTTGCTTGGGGCCTGAGAAGCGGAGGGTCCTTGGCCTGCAATGATGTCAGCTCGTGCGTGGTCGTCGGAGGAGGCTTCAACCAATGGATGTTCTCGGCAACCACGACCAACGGCGGCAGCTCGTGGGCCTCCTCGCAAATTCCGACGGAGACAACCTCGATCAACGACCTATCGTGTTGGGGAAACAACGCTTGCATCGCAATGAGCACGACGAGCCTGGGGACAGGCTCGGAGCTGCTTTCAAGCAACAACGGAAACAGTTGGGAACAAATCGACCCGCAATCTGAAGGCTCTGTGACGAATATCTCCCAGTCCAGTTACCTCAGCTGCACGCCGACGGGCCAGTGCATGGCTTTCGGATCGCAGTACCTGACGGGACTCGGACTCCTGTCCGCGACCACCGACGGCGGATTTCATTGGGCTAATCGCAACATACCGAAACTGGACCAAGTCACGGGGCTCGCATGCCCGCTGGTCAACGAATGTCTCATTGCAGGATACTTCGTCGCCAACCGGAATTCTTCGAATCAGGTACCGGTCGGCTACTTGGCGCTCACCCACGACTTGGGAGCTTCCTGGGAGCAAGTGGAGCTTCCGAAAGGGACTCCCCCCGTCATATCGCTTTCCTGCAACCGCACCCGCTGCCTATTGGTTGCCGAGTTGGACCCGACGAACCTGGCGCTACCTTCTTTGTCACCCGGGCAACTCCAGCAGGAACTAACCATGTCCATCAATGGGGGCGGAGGACCATTGGAAAGAGACGCCGGGAAGGTAACCCTCATCTCCCTGGAGAATATCGCAGCAACGCCACAGGTCCACTCCACAAGAGTGGACGGCATCACGGACCCCACTTCGCATTACGGGGGTGCCTATCCGGCGATTGACGGCCTTGTGTCGTGCAGCGAAGATGGCGGCTGCTTTGCGGGTCCGTTTGCAATTACCGACTCCAAGACCTTCGATTCCTACGAGCTTCTAAGCTGGCAGGGCACTAACGCTCCGCCGCAGGATACTCAGCTCGGGCGATTCGCCGGCCCTGTTGCGCCATTTTTGGCTTGCCAGGGAAGCCGAACGGAGGAGTGCCTGTTCGCAGCGACGGGTGGATTAGGGGAAGGGCTATCGGGGCTTTTTGTAGCATCTCCGTCGGAGAAGAGGGTGTCGAGTTTCCATCTGCCGGGTTGGGCTGAAAACTTTTCCAAGTTCTCCGTTACCAACATTGTCTGTGCAGGCAATGAGCACTGTCTTGTGAGCGGTAGCGACGACGGCGTGCCTCTCGTATTTCGAACCGGCACGAGCAACGTGCTCAATGTCGTAGGAAGCTTTCCGCCATCGCTTTATAACTCGTCCTACCCGAACTCGCTCCCGTCCGTGCCGTGAGCACAAGCCGGTCTATTGGCTGTCTGCCGCTTGTGGTGCCGAAAAGATGAAGGGCAACTTCGCCTTCCTCCCCGCTCTCCAAGCGAATAGTACCCCCGCGCCCAACAGCAAAATAACGGTCTGGTCGATTCCGTGACCAATGGCCTTCGGCCCAAAAACCAAAAAGGCCACAAGCAACGTTCCCATAGTCACCGTCGATAACACCGACCCGACGATCAGGTAACCATGAGAGTGCGAATTGAAACGCTTCGAAGGCAATCTC
>DAIDIS010000028.1 GCA_027451785.1 Acidimicrobiales bacterium | reverse complement strand
GTCCTCCTGGTTGGCCCGTCCGATCTCTCCATCGAACTTGAGGTACCTCTCGACTATGAGTCCGACACGTACCAGAAGGGGTTAGATACCATTGCCGCGGCGTGCCAGCGACACGGCGTCGTGCCAGGGATGTACTTCATACCACCCGAGATGGAGCCCAATTTCTTTGTGGAAAAGGGGTTCAAGTTCTTCACCTTGCCCTGGGCTCGCTGGGCGACCGAGGGCATCAAGAACGGTCTGGCGGGCATAAAGCGGTAATCCCCCAGGAGCCCTGGTCACCGGCTCAGGCAGCATCCTGAGGTGCGTGATGTGGAGATGTCCACTTCACGGATGGCCAGGTTACCTTTCGGGAGGTTGGACCGGAGCAACAGCGATAAGGCGAAGCTTTAGCCCTCGGAGAGGGGATCGGGCGGTTGGCTGAAGCTCACGTCCCGACGAGACCAAAGCCGTAGGTGTCGAGAATGGTGCCAAGCAGGATCGCATTCTCCGAATCCGCGAGCGACCCAAGTGAAGTCGCCGTCAAGGCACCTTTGGCTCGGTCGAAGACTGCTGTGCAGAGGCGAGAAGGATCGCGGCGGGAACGGAAGTAAATGCCATCGGGCTGGTCCGGATGGTCATGGAGCGCCAAAGCCCATTGCTGCGCAACCGTGTAATCCCCATCACACAGTTGATTGTCGGCCCCGATCCGGGCGAGGCCGGCTCCAGTCAGGTCGATGAGTGAGAGGGGTCTCCGAAGTTCGATTCGCGCGAGGGTCCGGGCACGGAGGTCGCCGAGGCTAACGACATTGATCACGGTGTCGTGTCCAAACGTTTGGATGAAGGCACAATGAGTGTCGTTACCGCAGTAGAGAACGCCATATTGCCCGGCCGGTGCATCGAACCGATACCGGCCAGCTCTCCCGAAGTAGAGTGCCCCCTTGGTTGCGTCATGCAGGTGGACAAAGGGGCCAGGAAGGGAGACGAGAGGAAGGCGGCGCAAGTTGAGATCGCTGGGGGGTAAAGGATGGCGCACTAGCCCTCGACCATCCCAGTGCTAACGCTAAGCGGCACCCTGCTCCCCGTAGGCCTCGGCTGCACGAAGCACCTCGTCAAGGTGCCCGCGTCTGAGCTCCGCCAATGGAGACTCCCCGCCGAGATACTTACTCCCACTGACAAAGAAAGCCACCCGCGTCCAGGGATCCTGCACCTGGAGGCTGCCCAATACCTTCTCTAGCCCGTCAAGCAAGCCTTTGGGGCCAAATTGCCAAGTGGGGTAGAGATAACCTCTCCGTCCGGTGTCGAGTCCAATCAGCTTTCCGGCATGGCGTCGTTTGTCCACTGCTTGCCGAGAGATACCAAGGATTCTGGCGACGTTATCAACGGAGATCGCGCCCCCCTCCGCTTCGAGGAGGCGTGATCGGGCTTCGAGCCCACGTAAGCGGGCAGCAGCCAAAGGATCGGGGCGTTGCAAAATGAGCACTGCCTCCGGAGACTCGAGCGCACGCAAGAGCACCTGATAGTCGGACGACGCGCCGGCGGCGTTGCCGAGTTCCCTCTCCCCAAGTTCCGCCGTCAAGGCGGCGACTGCGTTCAATGCCCGAGCGAGAAAAGCCGTCCGCAGAGGCTGACCGCCGGCCAAAAGGACCCGTGCGAGCGCCTCGGTTACGCTACGTGTAGTCTTGGGAGAACTCTCGACCCGATCAATGAACGGCTCCATTGCATCGGCGAGGCGACGCACTCTGTCCTCACCCGGTTGTTCAACGGTTGCAGCTGACCTCGTTGTCATAGCTCTCCCCTCGCTTTTCGAATGACCATCAAGAGTGATCGGACACCGCTTCCAAGCCGTTTACATGAAAACATACGGCACGACGGCATGGTTGTCAATATACCATCTTTGAAAAATAATAATTAGTAAACCAGCAAAAGCTGTTCCAAGCTCGTGCGAATCGGAAAACCAGGAATGTGAGTGGAAGAACGGCGCGCTTCACGTGGCCTGTTTCCAACTGCGGACCCGCATTCGGCGAGCCCAAAATCGTGCCTCTCAAATGGCCACATGGATTTTGCCATCTGTTCCGATAGCTACATCCTTCCGACGTGCAGGTACGCGGAGAAGCCCTATCCGTGCCGCGTATCCGGGCGGTCGCTCTCGACCAGAATATCGTTGAACTCTTGCGGAAACTCCGGGCGGAGCTTGAGCCGTGCAAGCTCTAAGAGTGAGTCGTCAAAATGAACTCAGGCGGCCCACAAGCGGGCGAGAAGCGGTGCGATCAGGTTCCAGGTGGCGTCGTCGACGTCGCTGGGGTAGCAGGAAAGGGAAGGTGCAGGCATGGTAGGACTCCTTGAACAAGATCACCATGCCTGCACTTTTTCCTTTCTGCAAATCCCGCTCTGTCATTTTGAAGGCTCACTCTGAGAAGTCTTTGGCCAAAGGGGCACTATTTGCACGGGCCGACATCACATGACAATCGTATTCTCGACAATCACTCAATCCCAGCTAAACTAAAACAACACAACTGCTACTTGCTTGCTCGTTCGTCCTTTGAATATACTGCACTTGCTTATGCGTACATCGCGAACGCGACTGACCGCCATGCCTGGATGCGAATTGTAACGGTTTGGCGGGGGCATCTGGGGAGACGCGCCCCTGAAGACGATTCTCGTTCTCCAGCGGGTGCTCAATGTGCTCGGGATAGTTGGCCCTGTGCTCTCGGGGGGCGCGATTCAGCCGCCAACCTATGCCGAAACCGCAGCGGGTCCGAAACCGGAAGCCACGGGATGACCGGTCTATTACTCCTTTGATAACGGTGGTCGCCTAACGTCCGGCCTGTCGCCAGCGGATGGCGCCGCCGTGTACAGTTACGATCCGGTCGGTAACCTGCTGCCCATGTGACACACCATCCTAAAATCGTCGTCTCGTGTGAAGTCGTAAGCACTCGCTTTTTATGGGGGTAGCTATGGCGAAGTATCAACGGTTCGTCCACAAAGGCACAAACGTCCGGCCACGGTTTCTCGTCCAATCCGGCCGAGGCGCGTTGCTGGTTATCGGCCTGAGCCTTTGTTTAATGAGGGGGACAAGACGGAGGCCAGACCGGCTCACTGCTTCCGGCGCGCCTCCACCGTGACTCAATCGCCGATTATGGAATACAGCTTGGTGGGAAGAATCGCAATGGTATCACGACATGCGCGTCTATTCGTTGTGCTCGCCGTCCTGGCGGTTAGCATTGGTGTCTTTTCGCTTTCGGTCCGGGCGGCGCCGACGGCCGCCGAGATGGCAAGCTCCGTCGCGACGCCGACGGTCGTCGCAAGTGTGCCAGCCCAGTGCTCCGCGAACAGCATCGGAGTGAACCCGACAACGAACCGAGTCTATTGTCTCAGCGGCGGCACCGTGTCGGTGATCGACGGAACGGACAATACGGTATCCGCTCACGTGGTGGTCTCGGGCAATGT
>DAIDIS010000027.1 GCA_027451785.1 Acidimicrobiales bacterium | reverse complement strand
CACGTTGCTGACGCCCGGACTGAAGTTGACGAAGAACTTTCCCCAACGATTCTTCGACCTCCGGGCCTGAAAGCTGTACCCAAGGAAATCGAACTTCTCGTGCAGGAAATTTCCGCGCCGGTCATCATCCTTGCAATAGACTATCTTCGTCTTCTCCGGATGAAGCTGCAATCCGCACTCGGCAAAGCGCTTCTCAAGCGCATCTCTGAGTTCCCTCGCTTGCTCTTCACTGACGCAGTGGCAGATAGCGTCATCGGCGAACCGTTCGAACGGGATGAGCCGGTAATGCTTGGCCATCCAACGATCGAACGCGTAATGAAGAAAGAGGTTGGACAACAAGGGTGAAATCACAGAGCCTTGCGGCGTCCCTTTCTCTCTGGGCTCGAGGGTGCCGTCCTCCAGTTGCACGGGGGCTTTGAGCCACCGCTCGATATAGAGCAACACCCACGGACAGTCGGTGTGTTTCCGCACCGCGCGGAGAAGAAGCTCGTGCGAAATCGAGTCGAAATAGGATCGAATGTCGAGATCGAGCACCCAGGCATATCGCCAGCAGCGCTCACGCGCGACACCTACCGCATTCAATGCCGATTTCCCCGGCCTGTATCCGTAGGAGTCGGGATGGAAGTGTTTCTCCAACTCCGGCTCAAGATACCCCTTGACCACCGCTTGCGCGATTCGGTCGGAAACCGTGGGAATACCCAACGGCCTGCTTCCGCCTCCGCGCTTGTCGATGAGCACACGCTTCACCGGCGGTGGGAAATAGCTGCCCGATGACATGCGATTCCAGAGCTTGTAGAGATTGTTAGCCAAATCCCGCTCAAACTCTTCAATCGTTTGGTCATCGACTCCGGCTGCTCCCCGATTCGCCTTTACCCGTTTGTAAGCCTCCCAGACTGATCGTTTGGGAATGCTCCACGACTTTGCTTTATCCAAAGGGCTCCTCCCGTTTCCGGTTGACCATTCGCTAAAGCTGAACGATGTTGCGCCTTCGCTCCAGTCCCGTTACAGAACCTTCATCGCTACTACACGCAACTCCGCCCCTGCACTCCGCATCGGTACTCGGACTCTCGCGGGTCGGCCGCTTGAGCTTCTCCCTTCGCATCGCAGTGCAGGTTCCCACGTTCCACATAAGAGCCTGGACCGGGTTCACGCCGCCTTCGTGCCGGACGCCGACTGAGCAGTAAACAGGTTCCTCTCAGACTTTTCCCAGATTAACGACTCCCCTCTGGTTCTGACGTCGTCCCTACGCTTTCGACAGGTCATCAGCGGTTCGCTTGCGCTCGTCTCCCCGGACCTCACCTGACAAGATCAAGTCTTGCCTTTTCCGAAACGCTCACCACCTCGGCCATTGGACCGAAGCAGCTTCCGGCGGTTTGACCCCGCATCCTGTAATGCGAGTTCGAGAGGCCCACTCTCATCTCTCATGCAGCACAGCTTGAAAGAAGATCACAATTTACACTGTTTCCTCCTTCGCGCCTTCGTGGCGCACAATCGTCCGCGTACCTCGTCAGCTGATATCCCTTGTACCGCATCTCCCGATCAAACGGCGTCAGGAGGATGTTGCTGAGCAAGGGTGAAGCTACTCCGCCTTGAGGAGTCCCGCGCTCTGTTGGAAAGAGCCGCCCTTTCCCATAGCTGCCTGCCTTGAGCATTCCCTCAATGAGGCGCAGCACACGGCCGTCCGCTATCTGTTGGGCTACCAGGGTCAGTAATTTCTCATGATCCACCGACCCAAAGAAGTCCTTGAGGTCCGCATCCACGATCCACTCGCTGCCGCTGTCGATCTCTTTCCAGACTTTGCGCAAGGCGTCCTTCGTCGATCGCCCTTGCCGGTATCCGTAGTTGGCTTCATCGAATACCGGCTCGAAGATCGGCTGCAGCCGATTGAGCAGCGCTTGCTGGCACACCCGATCATAGATCGTCGGAATGCCCAGCCCGCGAAACTCTCCCGGCTTGCCAACCTTTGGGATTTGCACCTGCCTCACGGGTTGCGGCTGATAGAGCCCTTCCTTCAGTTCGCTTTGTAACCGGTTCAGGTTCTTGTCCAGTTGCTCGGCGAAGACCTCCAGAGTTTGTCCATCGACTCCTCCGCTGCCCCGGTTGGCTTTCACTCTCTCCCAAGCCATCTCCAGGTTCTTCCGCTTGTATACCTTGTCGATTAATGAATGGACCTTCTTTGCTCCTGCCGGGTTGATCCAGTCCACCAGTCTCCTCGGACGTGGATGTACGGGTTTTTCACTCATGGAACTGATCCTCCTCCGCGCCCTTACTCACTGGTCTTCTCTTTCTTCCCAGCCATCTTCGTCGGCTGCCTTCCCCGACCCATTTCTGTCGCCGGTCACCCGGTCACATGGCTTTCACCACGCTTCTGGTACTTTTCAGCCGTCCGACTTCTGACAGCGCATCGCTCGCCATTTCGCTCTCGCTTATAGGTCCGCTTACTCCGGTGCCACCCGGAGACACTGTCAGTCCTCCTGAGGTCACGCACTGTTCTTCCGTACCGTGCCGTCCGCAAACACCTTGGTGCGGTGGGTGAATGAGAACGCCTTCGCCTCCATAGTGCAGGCTCGACCTTGTCCCACCTTTGGCCGACCGGTTCATCGGCGGGGCAGCCCCCATCGATTACGGCCCGGTACTTCTCCTCATGCCCTTCGGATTCCACCTCGCGATGGACACCCTGCCCTCCGCAGTTCCAACTTCGGTCTGCGGCCAGCGAGTCGTTACTCCCGCTTTTGGATATGGCGCCCCTCATCTGAGCACCAGAGGGACTTCAACCCTCCTGAACAATGCGCTGCTCAGCGCACACTACGGCCTCGGCTGACTTCTCGCTCCGATTCGACACCGTTGCCCTTTCAGGCATGAGGCGAGATCTCCCCAGGTAAGAACGCACTCCTTCACTGCACGGCCGCCGGATTTACACCGTCGATCCTTGGTCACAACAGCTTCGCGGTCTTTGGCCCGCTCGCCATGATCTTCAGCGCCTTCTATCCGGTTCTTGTTCATCGGCCCGCAGCTTCGCTCCACGCTTCCTCCCCACACTCGGTCGCCCTCATGCAGTTGCGCTTCGCTTCACTCGCTGTGACCCGCTTGTGACGGGACTTGCACCCGTAAGAGTGCGCCCATGCTGGGCGCACCAAAACACGACGGGGACCTGAGCGATCAGGTCCCCGTCGTTGCTTCTGCATTCGGCTGGATTAGAAGATGTAGTGGAATCCAAACCGGATGGTGCGGCTCAGCTGGTACAGATAGGGCTTGTTGTACTGGCTGTTGATAGTGATTGGACCGCCCCCCGCGCTGCCCAGAGGCGAGTTGTTCATTGCTTCCGTGTAGTTGAAAGCGTTCATCGCGCCGGCGTAGAACGCCGGGCCGTCTGGGAGCCAGCAGGCATTGGAGTTGATCCCGTACCCTTTGTTGACCGCACCGCAGCCAGCCGTCTGCGGTGACAGGAAGTTCACTGAATAGCCTGAGTCGGGCTGCTCGTTGAACGCTGTGACCGAATGCTGATTCAAAAGGTTAGTGAAAGTCACGTCGAAGGAAGCCTCCTGGCGTTCGGTCACGTGAATCGCTTGCTTTAAATTGAAGTCGGTGTCGAAGTACGCCGGAGTTCGTCTCGTGTACGGAGCACTGGTTGTGATCACGCCAGTTGTCGAGTTCTGCGTCACATCGATCCACTTTCCACGATTCACGATATCCGTGGGGAATGCGCCCGGG
>DAIDIS010000026.1 GCA_027451785.1 Acidimicrobiales bacterium | reverse complement strand
GAATTGAAAAGTGCTCTTGCTTCGTACGTCACGTCTATATAGCGCTGAAGCTCGGTCTGAAGATTCAGGACCACGCCGTTGGCAACGAGCTCGAAGCTGTGAGATTGGGCCGCCTTCTGGCTTTGTGCCCAACGTTCACCGCCGTAAATGGAAAACGATACGCCCAACACCAAGCAAAGAGTCGCAAGCGCAGTCCACCGTCGGTGGCTAACCTTGGTCGCGATAGCGTCGGTGTTGTGCTCGAACAAGTGAGGACGTTCGGAATTGACGTCTTCTACCAAGCTCGGATTACTCCCCGATTGAGCACGGATTAGTTATCGGAATTTTGGTGAAAATCCTGTAACAGGTACTTATTTCCGGGTATATGCATTGCAGCGAAGTCGGACAACCGAGATAGCAACCAAGTCAGATCTTGAATCTTCAACATTCAAGCATGCGAATGTAACAACCGAACCATAGACAGAACTGTTGATTCGGAGGCGAAAATGAACCTCAGGTATGGCCCCGTTGTGTGGCTCAATGGAAGGCTGGTCTCGCAATCGGAGGCTTTGGTACCGGTATCGGACCGAGGCCTGTTGAGCGGCCACGGGGTATTCGAGACACTAAGAATCTATGGCGGCGTCCCATTCGCGTTCACCAGGCACGTGAAAAGGTTGTCGGTCGCGGCCAATGCAATCGACGTGGACTTGCCGGACTCACAGGAACTCTTTTCAGCTGTATCCGAAGTCATCGAAGCCAACTCGGTGGTGGACGGGCGTTTGCGGATCACCGTCACGGCCGGCCCAGAGGAAGGCGACGGATCCCCGACCATCTTGATAACGACGGTACGGTTGAAGTCGAGACCCAGATTCGCAGACATTGCGGTTACTCCTTGGCAACGGAACGAGAAGGGTGCGCTAACCGGAATCAAGTCCGTTTCCTACGGAGAAAACCTCGTTGCACTTGCGTGGGCCTCGCAGGCCGGAGCAGAGGAGGCGATCTTCGCAAACACCTCCGGGAATCTCTGCGAAGGAGCTACATCCAATATTTTTGTCGTCGTCGACGGGAAGCTATGCACGCCGCCACTGAGCGCTGGATGCCTTCCTGGCGTGACCAGAGAGTTGATCATTCCGCTTATGGGATGCGAAGAGATCGATATCCCGATGGAAAAGTTTTATTCAAGCGTTGAGGAGGCCTTCTTGACCTCGTCGACGCGAGAGGTGCAACCAATCAGGAGCGTAAACGGAAAGCTGGTCCCCGACTTTCCTGGCCCGATAACTAAGATCGCGGCAAACGCGTATCGGCAACTCGTGGACGAGCAAGACGACCCATAGCCAAAGCTGTATCGATGCTTGCAAGGGCTGTATTGATGCTTGGGCTATGTGTCACCGCTCATTCTGCAGGGATTGCACAATGCTGATAATCTCAAGTGTCCAACCAACGGGGGCGTAGCTCAGCTGGAAGAGCACTTGACTGGCAGTCAAGAGGTCGTGGGTTCAAGTCCCATCGCCTCCACCAACGAATGGACAGATTGGAAGCAGCTACAGAGCTGGCTCCGGAACGTTCTTCACACTTCGACTGAGCCGAGTATTCTCCTTACCACCCTCGCCACCTCCATTGTTCTTGGATCAGCGCGTCTATAGACGCTAAGAACACAACGACAAGGTGCAAACAAGCGCAAGCGTGGGTATGTAAATTGCGATGATCGGCAAAGACCAGACCCCTAGTGGATGACCGACCGGTTCTACTCCGCCTAGTTGAAGAGATCGGAAAGAGAAGGAGCGAAGCCTTGCAAAGCCAAGCCCAACCCAACTCGCAGAACGATCGCTCAGGATTTTCCGGTGGACACGCACTGCGACGCAACAGGTTGATAATCAAATTGGCGCAACTTGCACGAGCGACACTTTTTGCCTCTAGCTGCCTCATGGTCAGCCTTGCTGCCTCGCTCGCCTACCCGTCACCAGCGAGCGCCGCCACTGCCGGCTATTGGCTCCTCTCTCAAAACGGGACCGTCTACAACTTCGGGGCCGCTGCCAACTATGGATCCAGCGTTTTCACTTCCAGCACCGGCTACTTCGTTTCCCTGGTGCCCGCTCCAGACGGAAAGGGATATTGGACCGTGACCTCCGCAGCGCAGATACAGGCATTCGGAGATGCTCCTTCCTTGTCGATCACTCAAATGCCTGCCGGAGGAATTGTCGTAGGCGCGGCAGGAACGGCCGACGGCAAGGGCTTGTGGTTCGTGACGGATCGCGGTGAGGTCGGCTTGGCAGGCGACGCTACAACTTATGGCAACTCACCACCGAACCTGAACGGCGCCATAATCGGCATAACCAGAACCGCAGATGGCAAGGGATACTGGTTGTTGGGGCAGGACGGCGGCGTCTTTGCTTTGGGCGATGCTGCATTTGAAGGATCAGCAGCTGGTTTGCCTCTCGCCGGCCCGATTGTTGCTATTGCTTCTACGCCAACCAATATGGGCTATTGGTTGATTGGTTCGGATGGCGGAGTCTTCGCCTTCGGCGACGCTGGTTTCTACGGCTCCTCCTACCAGGTAAACCCCTCCCTACCTCCCGGCGGTTCGAACTCAATCGCCCCTCTCGCCAAGCCTGCCGTTGGAGTCGTGGCGACGAGCGACGGAAAGGGCTATTGGGTTTCAGCTCAAGACGGTGGCGTCTTCGCCTTTGGCGACGCCGGGTTCGTAGGGTCTCTTGGGGGTTCACCGCCCGCTAGCCCAATAAGAAGCTTCGCCAACGAGTAAAAGGGCATCGCCAACGAAAAACTCGGGCCAGGCAAAATCACCGTTTGATATGTAACACCGATCGAGGCTTATTTTGGCCGCTCGCCCACGCATCCGGGGTGTGTCGCAATCGTCCCTTTCCGGGAAGTACACTGCGATTGACTACTCCAGGAGGCGAGAAGTAATGAGCATTTTGAAGCGGGCCACGGATATCTTCCAGGCCAAGGCCAACCGCACGTTGGACAAGATGGAAAAGCCCGACGAAATGCTTGATCTTTCATACGAGCAAATGCTCAGCCAGATCACCAAGATCCGCAGGGCATTGGTCACCATTGCAGCCTCCAGGAAGCAGATCGAGCTCCAAGAGCAACATCTTCAGCAGTCAATGGACCACCTGACCGAGCAAGCAAAGGCGGCGTTGGCACAAGGAAAAGAGGACCTCGCTCGCGAGGCTCTTTCCAGGAAGGCTTCGGCCCAGGCCGAGCTCGACGGAATGGACCCACAGCACCAACAGCTCTCCGAAGAAGAGGCAAAGCTCACCGAGACGCTCCAGCAGCTCCAGAAGCGCGTCACGGCCTTCAGGACCCAGAAGGAAACTATGAAGGCCCAGTATGCCGCGGCTGCAGCTTCTGCGTCCGTCAATGAGGACGTGGCGGGTATCTCGGACTCATTCAATAACTCCGGCGAAGTTCTGCAGAGAGCCCAAGACAAGATCTCGCAGTTGCAAGCTCGTTCCGGCGCCTTGGATGAGCTTTTGGCATCGGGAGCCCTCGAAGACGTGGGTGGTGGCACGGACGATATCCAGCGACAACTGAACGAACTTGGAACTGCCGGGCAAGTAGATTCAGAGCTTGCCCAACTCAAAGCTCAGATGGGCACGTCCGGGGAGATCGGGCCGGCGGGCTCACCCGGCGGCATCGAGGATGCTGAAGTCGTACCTGAAGACGGCGACAAGAGCTGAGCACGCCTGTGGCGGACGAATTGGAGAGATTGCCGGAAGAGGCCGATGACCAGGCCATGCGCCTCCAGTCTGCCGTCGTGTCACTTCAGTCATCAGCAACGGATTCCCAAATTCTGCTTAGGCTTTTGACCGAGCAGCTCTCCAGTGCCTTGGGCCAAAGGCTCTCGGTCGAGCGCAAGGGCGGTCTTTTCAAAAAGTCAAACGAGGTTAAGCGACTCAGGGCAGACATCGGGGACCGCAGCTTCATAGCTGACGCATCAGCTCCCACAATTGCGTGC
The DNA here is from genome assembly GCA_027451785.1 of Acidimicrobiales bacterium. Taxonomy (GTDB): domain Bacteria; phylum Actinomycetota; class Acidimicrobiia; order Acidimicrobiales; family JAKAVM01; genus DAIDIS01. Next base: position 860 of record DAIDIS010000026.1, on the reverse strand, counting down.
TCCATCGGCCATATCTCAGGGGGAATCACTATCAAGACGGAAAGCACCGGCATTTCCGATTGGTTGGTGAAGCTCCTCGGGTGCCTGCAGGATGAGGCGAAGAACAGCGAGGCTGCAAGGCAGGCTCTCGACAGCATCATTTTAGGAGGAAGTTGATGGCGAAAGTACCGGAGCACGACGAGAGTGGGGTACCCGAAGACGCAAGCTCGCGGATCAAAGAAGCTCTCCGAGATCAGCTATTCACCTCCGATCTCTCGGTAAACGAGTTCCTCCTCGTGAAGGAGTCGGGATTCCATCCAGTTGGCTTCGTAATGGGCTCCTCGATATTCCACATCGGACTACAGACAAGGAAATGGTCGAAGAGCCAGGAAATGACCAAGCTTTCCGAAGCCATGTATACCGCTCGCGAGCTCGCCATGACCCGCATGGAAAAAGAAGCCGACGAGCTCGGTGCGGACGGAGTGGTCGGTGTGCGTCTGGACGTCAACTATTACGAATGGGGTTCGGACGCTGCGGAATTCATCGCTCTTGGAACAGCCGTGAAGGCCGAGGACGGCAAGTCCTACAGAAACGCCAAAGGCATGCCGTTTACATCAGACCTATCAGGCCAGGATTTCTGGAGGCTTTTGAAGACCGGTCATATCCCACAAGGACTGGTAATGGGAACCTGCGTGTACCACATTGCCCACAGGGGACTCGGCCAGACTTTGGGGAGCATCGGCCAGAACGTGGAGTTGACCAACGTAACCGAGGCTCTCTATGACGCCAGGGAGCTGGCCATGAACCGGATGCAAGCCGAAGCGGAAGGCCTCTCGGCAAACGGGATTGTGGGCGTGAGGCTGGAAGAGAAGTCTCATCAA
>DAIDIS010000025.1 GCA_027451785.1 Acidimicrobiales bacterium | reverse complement strand
AGGCGAGGTTCAAGGTGATGAAGGACTTCTTGGGACTGCGTCCCGTGTTCCACTGGACGGAGCAACGAGTGAGAGGACACATTGCCCTATGCGTGATAGCAGCAACCATAGAGGCGATCATGCGCAATGACCTCACCTCGGCCAAGGTGAACGACCCAGACCTTAAAGGTCAGATCATCACCCCAAGAAGGGCGCTTGCAGAGCTCGCAAGGATCCGCAAGGTCAACCTGGACACCGGTGACAGCCAAGTCACCGTCATCACCCGCCGGAACGCATTGCAGGAAAAGCTCCTCACCGCACTAGGGATCAACACGAAGGCCTGGGACAGAGCCGAAATCGCCTGACCGGCGACAATCGCAAAAGTGTAGGGGAAAACTTTTTCAACGCGCCCCTATCCACCTGGGGTTATGTGGGGAGGCCGCCGAAGTCGGGTCAGCGGTTCCCCGGCACAGATCAATGTGCAAGGCGATCGGCTCGACGCCTATTACAACTTCGGTCCGAATGGTCAGCACGACCACCTGGCATCCAACGACGGCATCAATGCCAGCTACCTAAGGGAAGGTGGCCAGGTCATTGTCGACGATAGCCTGAGTAACCCCTACCCAGGCTGAGCGAAATAGCGACCTGAGCATGTCGGGGCGAACTTAGATGCTCGACTAGATAAACTGCTCACTTTTTTGCAATCTTGACACATGCTGTTTCGTAAGAGCCCATTTACTATCGACCGTTTGATTGGGCTGTAGGCGTACGTGCGCATCGGGAGCTTCGAGTTCCATGAATTCTGTCACTAGATTGGCGATATCTTGTGGTAATTCGTTCCTATGCAAATACCAAAGACCGACCATCATCTCGGCTAGTTTCTCGCTCAACTGAGGATTTATCTCGCGCAGGTCGATTGCTTGTTTGCAGAAATTAAGGAATTGCGCAGTAGTAATATTACTAACCAATGTGTCGCGTAACTCGGTTAAATTACTAAAGGATGGCAGAATTGATGACGTATATAGTCTGCTGCACATTCAATCCATTATATAGCTATGTAGCAATTTCGTAGTGAAAAATTTCGCTGAATTGCCCCCCTTAATGGTAAAATCTAAGGTCTATGAAAGACCAAATAAATGAACTACCATTAAAAGGAGGAACAGATTCTTCAAGCGTAAGACTATCTACCAATAAGGCAGATATACCTACAATTGAAGAGTCCACTCACCCAACTGCAAATCCCATTGCAATTCAGCAAAGTGCTACCCAGTTACCAGCTGTTAGTTCCACAGATGCACCCGCACTCCACAAGACCGCCATCATCTATCTCAGGGTCTCAACCGATCGCCAGGCCCACAAAGGCGGACATGATGAAGGCTATTCACTACCGGTACAGCGTAACGTCTGTACTAGAAAAGCCCATGATCTACAGGCTGAAGTAGTCGAAGAATTCATTGATGCTGGCTCCTCTGCTAAATCTGCCGACAGACCAGCACTCCAAGACATGCTGGTCTATCTGGAAAAGAACCACGTCGACTATGTCATTGTCCATAAGGTAGATCGCCTAGCTCGCAATCGAGCTGATGACGTCACCATTGATTTAGCTATCCATAAGGCTGGTGGAGCCTTGGTTTCTGCTACTGAAGCCATTGATGCCACTCCAGCCGGTACCCTGCTTCATGGCATCATGTCCTCCATTGCCGAGTTCTACTCCAAGAACTTGAGCGAAGAAGCCAAGAAAGGCCTTCACGAAAAGGCCAGGCGTGGTGAAACCCCCAGCTATGCTCCACTGGGATACATCAATTCCACCAAGCGTCTTGAGGGTCATGAAATTAAGACCATCGAACTCGATCCAGATCGAGCTGATCTCATCACATGGGCCTTTGAAGCCTACGCCACTAATGAGTGGAGTATCTCCGAGCTAACCGATGAACTAGCTCACCGTGGTCTCAAGAGCCGCACCACTCGGAAATTAGCAGGCAAACCACTCGGTCGTTCCGGCGTCCACCGCTTACTGAGCAATCCCTACTACATGGGCATACTGCACTATGGCGGTGTCGAGTACCAAGGCAACCATCCCGCCATTATTGACGAGGCCACCTTCCAAGCCGTTCAAGCAATCCTAGGCAAACGCAGATTGGCAGGAGATAGAGCCTGGAAGCATCAGCAATATTTGAAGGGCTCAATCTTCTGTGGTCGCTGTAAAGAGCGCCTCGGCTTTGCTACCTCCCAAGGCCGTGGTGGCGACTACCCTTACTTCTTCTGCCTCGGTCGGCACCAACGACGCAACAACTGCGATCTGCCATACCTACTGACCGAAACTGTCGAACAGACAATTGTCGACTTCTGGCAGACCATTACCTTCACCCCGGAATTGGTCACTCAAGTACGAGCGGCTGTTGATGAGGAACTAACGAAACTCACCAACACTGACCAACGTGAGCTGACCAAGCAGACCCAGCGCATCAAGCAGCTAGAACGTCAGAAGCAGAAGCTCCTGGCGGCCTACATGGCTGATGCCATCTCCATAGACGATCTCAAGATCGAGCAGGACCGCATCAAGGCAGAGCTAGCCAATGCCAACAAGCTCCTCAAAGAAGCCTCATCCCACTACCAAGGCATCCGCTACCGCCTGAACCTGACACTGAAGCTACTGCAACATGCTGGTGACCTCTACCGGCAGTTCCAAGACACCGGGCGTCAGACTCTCAACCAGATACTGTTCAAAGCTCTTTTCTTAGACGTTGATAGCAATGGCACCATTACTGTCGCTACAGCCGAACTCAACCCAGAGTTCGCAGCTCTAGTCGTCATTGCCCAGAGCATCACTGCTCAAAGCTCATCAACCGATCCCAGGCCAACGGCTAGCCTCAAACATCTCTTACCAAGAGCTATCCGCTGCCAGAGTCAGACCAACAAAAAACCCCAGCTGGTTACTTCCAGCCGGGGTGCGAACCTGTTACATCTGGCGGAGGGAGTGGGATTCGAACCCACGGTGACCAGAAGCCACAACGGTTTTCGAGACCGTCCGATTCGTCCACTCTCGCATCCCTCCGAGTTCAAGGCTAGCGGGAATCAGGGTGGTTGGAAAAAGGGCAGCTTGATCACCCAGACCGGGCTCGTGTCACCTAAGCCTGCCGAAAAATTCGCTCAAAATAGCCGAACACCGCTCCGCCTCCACCCCCGATCGGACCTCGATCTCATGGTTGAGTCGCGGGTCTGCGCACACGTTATAAATGGAGCCACACGCCCCCGCTTTGGGATCCGGAGCTCCGAAGACAAGCCTTTTCACCCTGGAAGCGACGAGAGCCCCTGCGCACATCACGCAAGGCTCCAAGGTGGTTAGGACGGTCACCCCGTCAAGGCGCCAAGTGCCCATAGCGTCTGCGCATTGCCTGACAAGAAGAATCTCGGCGTGGGCTGTTGGGTCGGCCAACTCCTCTTTGCGGTTGCGGGCCGACGAGATGACGGTGCCGGTTTCGTCGAGTGCCACCGCACCAACCGGGACTTCGCCGCTCTTGGATGCCTCCTCGGCGAGATCCATGGCCATGGACATTGCTAGAGCAATACGACTCGATTCCATTTCAGTCACCCGATGTGTTTAGCCGATAGTTGAGCTGAGGAAGAAATACCAGTCCTCCCCAAAGGGGAAGAGAGGATCGGGTTGGTTGAGGGCATTGGCAGAGGACTAGGGCTTGCCAGGGACAAACGGTTCCCGGTGATGCTGTTCCCTGACAGCTGGAGACGAAACGCGTACGCGTACTGGGCAGTTACGACGGTAGCGGTTGTTGGGGTGTCGTTCTTTGAGAGCACCCGCACCGAATATTTGATCACGCTGCTGTTTGCCGCCGCCTTCAGCGTCTTTCCCGCACTCGCGTTCTCGTGGATGGCAGTGGCGAAGGCCCACCCCTTCCACCGCCCGCAATGGCGTCTCTGGTCGGCCGGGTTGACGTTCTTCTTCCTTTGGGGATTTTTCATGCTGACGGCACTCGTCATCGAGACATATTTTCCGGGAACCCGGATCCTCAAGCAGTTGGATCCGATCACAAAGTGGCTTTCAGCGTCGTGCGGTTCTCTGTCTGTGATTCTTTGGGGGTCGGCAGTCATATACATGCTGAGGTCCAAAGCGGCGGCCCGGACAAGCTCGGTCGACGCGTTCGACATGGCGATGCTGGTTTGGTCGGTCGACGCCCCTGCCGTTCTGGCGGTTTGGCCGGAGGTATTGCGCCACGGTGCGAGCCTATGGCTGACCGCTCCGCTTCTGGTGATTGCATTGTCATTGCCGGGGATCGGTTCCGTCGGAGCCCTGGCATTCGGCAGGATCGTGCGTGGTCAGCGTAGGACATTCGGGATGTTCGTGGCCTTGCTCGTTTACTCCGGGGTGCAGAGTTGGTTGCAGCTCGTCCAGTTCTTCAGTGGCTTCCACTTTTACTTCCCGCCGCTGATCCTTGCCGCCTGTGTGAACTATGGCTTGATTCTCGCCTTCCCTTTGAACGAGACCGCCGAAGTACCACAAACCCTGGGGCACGTCTCCCCCAAGTCGAGGTTGTGGCGAGCGAACTCGATCCCATTTCTTCTTCTTGCAGGGATAGCGGCGTTAGCTCTGGAAGCGTACGCGGGAAACAAATATCACGATTGGGTTGCACCATACGCACTTGGCGCTCTCGCCCTTTTGCTGCTGGTTGTCGCGGTGAGACAGTTTTTCACAGTGAAGGAGACCCGTTTGCTCTATGTTGAGTTGGAGCGAGTCGCCGAGGAGCTTATGGCCCAGTCGACAACCGACCCTCTCACCGGACTTCAGAATCGCAGAGCGCTATTCGATTTCTTCGAGAACCTTCAAGCCAGGTCGGCGAGGCATCGCGAAAAGCTCTCGGTGATCATGCTGGACGTCGACAAGTTCAAGGAGTACAACGACGCGTTCGGGCATCTGGAAGGCGATGCCGTCCTGAAGAGGCTTGCCCTCAATATCCGGCGTGCGATTCGAGAGCAGGACCTGGCCGTTCGTTACGGCGGAGAGGAATTCTGCCTCGTTCTCCCGGGAACGGATACGGGTGGCGCTGCCGAGGTCGCCGAGAAGATCAAGATGGCGTGCGGAATACCTGATACTCAAGGGAAATGCTCCACTGTGTCCCTTGGGGTGGCTGAGTGGAACGGAACCGAGAGCTCCGACGAGCTTTTGCGGAGAGCTGACCTTGCCCTCTACCAAGCAAAATCCGGTGGACGCGACTTAGTTGTAATTTCGCCTACCTGATCGCTTTGTTTTTCAGGCTTGCGCTGCCATCGTGCCTGCGCTGCCATCGTGTAGCCGTATTAGTTCGGGGCCGAGAGTATTCCACCAACTACCGTTGGGGTGTCGAGAATGTAGGGTTTTGTCGTGCGTGACAATATCTCGGATATCCCCAACCTGGTATCTCCAATGGCGGGTACGGTATCCGCAATCGTCAAAGCCGACGGCGACCGGGTGGCGAAAGGCGAAGCTGTTCTCTACGTCGAGGCCATGAAGATGGAAGCGCCGGTGGAGGCTCCATTGGCGGGATTGGTCGCAGGGTTGAAGGTATCCGTTGGTGACCAAGTGCTCTTGGGTGAGGCCCTAGGCAGCGTGACAAGCGACGAACTTGAAGCCGCCGAGGCGATTTCCGAAGGTGATGTCGGCGAGTCTCCGGGCCAGCGCTCTGACCTAATTGAGACTGTCGAGCGGCACGAGAAGCTATATGACGTCTCCAGGCCGGAAGCTGTCAAGAAGGTCCACGCAAGGGGACGGCGAACTGCGAGGGAGAACTTGCAGGATCTATGCGACGAAGGGTCTTTCGTCGAGTACGGGGGCTTGGCCGTCGCAGCCCAAAGGAATCGCCGATCGATGGAAGACTTGATCGAGCGCACCCCCGCCGACGGTCTCATTTGTGGCCTTGCAAAAGTAAACGGAGAACGGTTTGGCGGGGAGGCGGCCTCTGTAGCGGTCGTCTCGTATGACTACATGGTCATGGCGGGCACCCAGGGACTGTTCGGGCATTTGAAGAAAGACCGTATCTTCGAGGTAGTTGAAAGGACAAGGATCCCTGCGGTGCTTTTTGCCGAGGGTGGCGGCGGCAGGCCGAGCGATACGGACCGCCAGGTAGTTGCCGCACTCGACGTTCCGGCCTTCGCTTTGTGGGCGGGTTTATCCGGCGTCGTGCCCCGCATAGGAGTGGGATCGGGATACTGCTTTGCCGGGAACGCCTTGCTGTTCGGCTGCTCTGACATAACAATTGCCACTCCCAATATCTCAGTCGGGATGGGCGGCCCGGCGATGATTGAAGGTGCCGGTCTCGGCGAGGTCGATGCAAAGGACGTAGGACCTTTCGAGACTCAAGTACTCAACGGGGTGGTTGATGTTCCAGCGCTTGACGATGCCGACGCCGTGCGGTTGGCCAAGAAGGCCATCTCGTATTTTCAGGGAAGTGCCTCTACCTTCTCGGCTCTAGATCAGGAAGCTCTCCGGACAAGCGTGCCCGAGTCGCGGGTGCGGCCGTATGACGTTGGCGAAGTCGTGAGTGTCTTTGCGGATGAAGGCTCGGTGCTCGTGCTGAGAGAGGCAAATGCCCCGGAGATGTATACGGCCTTGGCAAGGCTGGAAGGTCGGCCGATTGGGATCGTCGCGAACAATGCCCTTCATCGTGGCGGAGCGATAACAAGCGCCGGAGCCTCCAAGGCGGCCAGGTTCCTTCAGATCTGTGAGGCTTTCCGGCTTCCGGTGGTCTTCCTCTGTGACACGCCGGGAATCATGGTCGGCCCCGAAGCCGAGCGGACTGGTACGGTCAGGCACGCCAGTCGGTTGTTCGTTGCAGGATCGACCTTGACCGTGCCGTTTGTCACGGTAGTGCTCCGTAAGGCTTACGGGCTCGGTGCGCAGGCCATGTGCGGCGGGCATACGCACAGGCCGCTGCTGACGGTAGCGTGGCCTACCGGTGAGTTCGGGGCAATGGGACTCGAAGGTGCGGTGAGGCTGGCCATGAGGAAGGACCTAGAGGCAATCGAAAGCCAAAAGGAACGCCAGGACCTTTTCGAAGCCATGGTCGCCATCGCCTACGACAGGGGGAAAGCATTGAACACGGCCTCGTTGTTCGAGATAGACGACGTAATTGATCCTGCCGAGACGAGGAATATCGTTGCTGCCGTCTTCTCCTCGGCACCGAAAGAGCACTGGAGGGACTTGTCGCCCCGGAGGATAGTCGACACGTTTTGAACCGAACCGGCGCTCCTATTCGGAATGTTACGGCGCGCTTTTCCGGAATGTTGCGGCGGCCCAATTCGGAATGTTGCGGCGCCACAAACCGGATTTTTTCAGTGCGGAGTAGCCGAGGGCCCGCCGAGGGTTTAAGGCAATTATCCGGCCTGCCGAAAATTAAACATGCAGCTATCGCTCGACTCCAGCCGATCGCTGCTCCTGGAGCGAGGCCCAAGTGAGGTAGTTGAAAACACCGAGGCTGTACACAGCGGGCCAGGCTGCCCGCCAGAGAAAACGAGCCGTGCGGTGGTCGCGGCATTGTGGAGCGTCTCGATTGCGGTCTCGGCTGTAGCTGCATGGTGGGCCTATCACCGTGCCGCTTCTCACACCGGCGTCAGAGACCTGCGGATCTATGTTCAAGCGGCTCGCGAAGTTGCAGCAGGTCGAAGCCCGTACCTCGTCACCTCTCCTTCCCTCGGTTATGTCTACACGCCCTTGGTGGCGATCATTCTGGCGCCGTTTTGCCACATGCCCTTCTCGCGGATTGTCGAAGGTTGGCGAGCGGCGACACTGGCAGGACTGGGCGTCAGTGCGTTCGTGGTAGCCAAAATGAGCTGCCGGGGTGGCGTCAGCTACCTACCCCCTGTCGTCTTTTGCATGAGCGTCGTGACGGCCACTTTTGCATGGCCGATGTCGGCGGTTTTGCAACTCGGCCAAGTTGACGGGATACTCGTCGGCGCCTTCTCGCTCTCTTTGTTCCTAAGCCACCGAGGTATGAAGCGCTCGGGAGCCGGGGTTGCCGCCGGTGCCGCAATGGTCAAGCTGTGGCCCCTGTTGGCGCTCACGGCCTTTCGGGGTGCCATTAGGGGTAGCAGAGCCCGGGCGATGTGCATGTGGCTCGGGGCTTTTCTTATTGCCGTTGCTATGTGCCTGGTATTCGGCGGATGGAGGGTGCTTTCGGTGGCTGACGGCCATCTTGCCTCTCGACGAGGACTGAATATCATCAGTTACACGGTGTGGGGAATCCCGAGGATCTTGTACTCAAAGAACGCCGGGGCTATGCCCGTCGTGGATTCCGCGTTGCTTCGAATCGGCGCCACAGTGTTGTTGGCGTTTTTCGTCCTGGCGACTCTGGTCTTTGCTACCCGTCTGGCTCTGAAGGGAAGCAACCTAGGGTTCTGGGAGGCATTGGGCTGCATCTCCTTCCTGCTCCCGATGTCTCACTCCTTCTACGCGCTCTACCTGCTGCCACTGGTTTGGGTATGGGTGGCAAGGGCGCTGAGAAAAGAGCACAGGACCACGATGGCAATAGCCGTGGCCGCGGCCATGCTTTTATGGTGGTTGGTCATGGTGCATGCATGGCCAAGCGACCTCAATGCCGACCCCTGGTCTGCTTCGCTGCCGATTTCGGTTCCATTCTTCGCTTCGCTTTTGGCGTGCGGGATTTCTGTACTTGGCGACTGGAGACTGTTCGGCAGGGATGTCCGGCCCGTCGTCGGGATACTGGACGTCCAGACCCATGGGCGCGTGCAAGGCTCGGGTCAGATGTGCAAGGATTAGCCTCCGGGTGAAGGCCGGCACGTCCTCAGTGCGATATACGGTCAAGAAATCCCATTCGAGCGAACTTGGGTAACTTCACACAATCGAATGCGAGAGTCGGTGAATTTGCTGGGGGGCGCATTATCGATAATATGAATGCCCCGCCAGGCTTAGCGCAAGATCGGAAGCGGACTGGAAATGAGTTCGGATAGGTTCGCTATCTTTGAGCAATATAGTGAGCGGATCTTCCTGGGCGGAAATCCCCTCACTCGATATGCGCACCGGGGTCGACGGGAGCTCATATACAGTCTGGTCAAGGACATCGCACCGAAGTCCGTGATCGATATCGGCACTGCGGATGGCTGGCTGTTGAGGGACCTGATCGATCGCCGATATTGCAGCGAGGCTGTCGGATGCGATGCTGCTGCGGAAATGGTGGAGATCGCCCGTAGCCGATCGGTTTCCTATCCGTCGTTACGATTCGTTCTTCCTGAAGACCTTGGCAGCGTAGTAGATACCTTCGATTGCAGCATCTGCCTCGAAACGCTGGAGCATGTACAAAATCAGCGGGATGTATTGGAGATTGTATTCTCTAAAGTTGCTGTTGGCGGCTACGCAATTATCTCAGTTCCAATCGAAGTCGGTTTATCCCTCATTGCCAAGCAAGCAGGCCGCTGGCTCGCCAATAGAAAGGGAGCCTATGGCTACGAGCGATATACCGGCAGGGAAATGTTGAGAGCCGGAATTCTCAGTGACGCGAGCGGCATTGAGCGTCTCAATGAGTACAGCCATAAGGGCTTCGATTTCAGAGAGACGCGAGAGTTGATCCGTGGCTTCGGGCGTATCGACAAGGAGCTCTTCAGCCCCAATCTGGGATTGCGAGGCTTTCTTGCAAGCACGGTCATCTGGATCGTGAAGAAGACGGCTTAGAGCACGGTCGGAGTTACATGAATCGCCGGCGAGGTATCGGCGATCGGATATGACCCGGTCATGTTGTACCTGAAGAGCATTGAGCCTGGGTCGGCTACTCACTTTTGACCGGCATGGCCGAGTGTTGCAATAAAC
>DAIDIS010000024.1 GCA_027451785.1 Acidimicrobiales bacterium | reverse complement strand
AGACCATGCCCAGGTGCAGTTCCCGGCAGGCGGTGATCAGCAACGCCGCCTCGAACACGAAATCCTCGGCGTGCAGGTCGGCCAGCCGCAACGCGGCGCGCGGATAGTAGCGCTGGCCGCTCTGGCTGTCGGCGATGGGTGGTGGTCCTGGACCGTGGGGGGCGAGTCACCTATGCATCTCCCAACGCAGTGAACGCACTGCACCGGGTGGGCGTTTTCGGGAACACTCACGGCATGCGTCTGGATGAACTGGTCCCGGAGGCTTCAACCGTACTGGATGCGTTCTTGACGCTGACTCCCCAGATGGAGGAGGTCGAACGCCCTAGTGGGATGGCGATCCTTTTTCGCTGTATCCCGCTGATCGAAGCCAGGGCTCCTTCGGGTGCTCTGGTTCTTCTGCGTGATGTCTCCGACCTGAGGCACAGGGACAGGCTCCTCCTGTCGAAGGATGCAACCATCCGGGAGATACATCATCGGGTAAAGAACAACCTGCAGACCATCTCCTCGCTTCTTTCGCTCCAGGCGAGGCGGATGGCGCCTGGGGAAGGCAAGGCGGCCCTCAACGAGGCGGAGAGGCGCATTCGGTCGATCGCCGTCGTCCACGAGATTCTCTCCCAGGAGGCAGGGGATCAGATTCCCTTCGGCGAAGCGATTTCCGCCCTCGTCGCCATGGCCGAAGACACCACAACGTCGGGTGATCCCGTGAGGATTGAGGTCAAAGGCGACGCAGGTTCGTTGCCGGCGGACTTGGCAACCCCGCTTTCGCTTATTTTTGCGGAGTTGCTTCAAAACGCGGTCGAACATGCCTTCCCGTCCAACTCAACCGAAGGAACATTGCAGGAGTCGAAGAGCAGGGACAGGCCGCCGGTGGGAAACCTCATTGTCGTCGAGCTGGAAAATGACGGAAAGGTTCTGGCGGCGTCGGTCATGGACAACGGAGTCGGTATCTCCGATGGTTTTCAGGTGGGCGATACCCAAAGCCTTGGGCTGTTGATCGTTCGTGATTTAGTAGTCGCCCAATTGAACGGCGAGATCGATATTCTTCGACGGGGGGACTGGGGAGGGACTGAGGTCTCAATAAGGATTCCGGTGGACCGCACAGAGCTTGCTGACTAACTCCTTCACTTGGGCGGCGTGGGAGCTAGGTCGGGCGGCGTGTCCTCGGTGCCGTGTGGGCTGGGCTTGGCGAAGGACCTACCTTCACCAAAAAAGAAAAAGGCACCACCCGATGCCGGGCAGTGCCTCCTTCAAAATGACGGGACGAAAAATTGTCAGGAACGGGTCAAGCGGTTGCTGCGTTCCTACGCTGACGGGCCAGCCATTCCTTGCGGAGCTTGCGGCGCTCTTCCTCGCTTGCGCCACCCCAGACGCCGGACTCTTGGTTGGTTGCCATGGCGAATTCCAGGCAAAGTCCCCTGGCCTCACATGACATGCAAACGGCCTTGGCGGCGGCAATCTGCTCCAGAGCCTGGCCGGTGGTGCCAACTGGGAAGAACAGATCTGGATCTGTATCCTTACAAGCTGCCTTGTCTCTCCAGTCGTCGGAATCCCAATCAACTGAACGACTCCAAATGAAGGCCACGTGCCTCTCCTTATCCAATCCCGTCGAAACTGATTTGTCCCTGAAAGAACTTCATGGGATTCGTATTACCCATACCCGGTTTCTCTCATTTGTCTTGTGAATTTTTTCACAAGTATTTCACTGCAGTGGGAACCTGAATCTTTGTGATTTCCTATCCCCCTGCCGATCTCAAGTGTAAACCCGCCGGTCTACAGAGCGCAAGGGGTATTTTATTCGATTCCTTTCCGAGGCCCAAAAAGCCCCTGCCGACATGGGCTTTGGCGAGCGAGTTTCCCTTCGATTGGTACGCGGGCGATCGATTGGATGAAAATAATGGCCATGAACGTAGCCGTATGCGTGAAACAGATCCCGGACCCTGCGTCACCGGGTGAACTTGACCCCAGTTCCCACAATCTCGTCCGTTCCGGAAAGCTGATCCTCGATGACTCGGACGCTTACGGTGTCGAGATCGCTCTCCAGCTGAAAGAGCAGGCCGGAGGCGGTGAGGTGACCCTCATCTCGATGGCACCTAACGGTGAGACCGCCGGTCTCAGGACTGCCCTTGCAATGGGCGCCGACAAGGCCGTGCTCGTGTCCGACCCTCAGCTTGTGGGCTCCGACGCGCTTGGCACTGCGAGAGTCTTGGCTGCCGCGATCCAGAGGGTTTCGCCTGACTTGATCCTTGCTGCGACTGAGTCGACCGACGGCTACACGGGGACGACTCCCGTGCAAATTGCCGAGATCCTTGGCCTCCCAGCCGTGACCTTCGCAAAGAAGATTCAAGTTTCGGGCAGCGCCGTCAAGGTTGAGCGCCAGACCGAAGCCGGATTCGACGAGGTTGAATGTGCGCTTCCTGCCGTCGTCACCGTGACGGCCGGCGTTGTCGAGCCTCGGTATCCATCCTTCAAGGGCATCATGGCGGCGAAGTCCAAGCCGGTTGACCAGATGGACGTAGCCAGCCTGGGGCTTTCATCCGATCAAGTCGGTGGACAGGGAGCAGGCCAGAAGGTCATCTCGGTCGAGGCTGCCGAAGCACGAGCAGCCGGAGAGATTGTCGAGGACGACGGTGACGCTCATAACAAGATCGTCGCCTTCTTGGAGCAGATCAAGGTCATCTAGGTAAGGATCGAGGGAAGAGATGGCAATAGGAAAAGTTTGGGTCGTAGCCGAGATTTCGGGCGGTGCACCCACCGCAACAACGTTGGAGCTCCTGGCAGGAGCTAAAGGGCTGTCACCTGCTGCGATCGAGGTCGTAGCTTTTGGCGGGCAGGGCGCGTCTGTCGCCGGTGCACTTGGTGCAGCGGGAGCTACCAAGATCTACGAGGTGGGCGACCTGGGTGACGCACTTCCCGGCCCATCTGTAGCCGGGGCAATTGCAGCGCAGATTGCCGAGGGAAACTCCCCCGACGTTGTGCTCGCGGGTGCCACTTACGACGGTCGAGACATTGCCGCTCGGCTCTCGGCCAGGATCGGCAAGCCGGTCATCACCAATGTCGTTGCGCTGAGTGCGGGTGCCGACGGCTCACCGGTGGCAGAGCATGCAATTTTCGGAGGAACCCAGGTTGCCAAGTCCGAGTTCACGGGCTCGGCACCTTGGATCTTCGTCGTCAGGGCCAAGTCGTTCGTTGTTGAAGAGGCTCCAAGCGGTGCCCCGGCAGAAGTTGTGAACGTCTCTGTTCCGGATCTCGGCGCAGTTGCTGCGGCCAAGGTAGTCAACAGGCACGTAGAAGAGCGAAGCGGACCGAAGCTGGACGAGGCTGCCGTGGTCGTGTCCGGAGGTCGCGGACTTGGTCAACCGGAGAACTATGGTCTCATCGAAGAGCTTGCAAAGCTGCTCAACGGTGCGCCCGGAGCATCTCGCGCAATTGTTGATGCCGGATGGGTTCCTTACGCATACCAGGTAGGCCAGACGGGTAAGACCGTGAAGCCGACCGTATACATTGCCTGCGGAATCTCCGGTGCCACCCAGCACATGGTCGGCATGAAGGGCGCCAAGAACATCATTGCGATCAACAAGGACAAGGATGCCCCGATCTTCTCGATCTCGGACCTTGGTGTCGTGGGCGATGTTCATAAGGTGATCCCAGCGCTCATCGACACGCTCAAGAATCGCTGATAGCCGGAGCCATCGGTTCGCCTACCGATTGTCTGATTGTTGACATCAGCTCGGCCATGGCGCCGAGTTGGAAGCCGTGCAGGTCGTCTGCAAGTGACACCTGCACGGCTCGGCTGAAACTTGCTCTTCCCTACGACAGACTTCGCCATATTTTTCGTGATCGTTTTTGCGGTCGCGTGGTCGCTCGCGAGCAGGCCTGCCGCTTGGAAAGTATTCCTACTGGGTGCCAGCTACTTCTTCTATGGATGGTGGGACTGGCGATTCGTGTTCCTGCTGGCAGCGTCTTCGGCACTAAACCAAGGGGCGGCTCTTGGGATCGCAAGAGCGGGAGCCGGGGGCCTAGCCGCTAGGCGATGGCTGGTTGCAGCCGTCACAGCCAACCTTGGGTTGTTGGGCTGGTTCAAGTACTACGGGTTTGCTTCGTTGAACCTCGATCATCTTTTTGCGAGCTTTGGCCTGGGCCAGCCTGCTCCCTTGATTGTGGCCACTCTTCCGGTTGGGATCTCGTTCTTCACGTTCATGGGTCTTTCCTATGTGATCGATGCCTATAGGGGAGTGCTCGAACCTTCGGGTTGGCTGGACGCATTTGTCTACCTCTCGTTTTTCCCCCACTTGGTGGCGGGCCCGATCGTGAGAGGAAAGGAGTTCCTCCCGCAGATGACCGGAAAGCTCGACCACAAGCGGATTCAGCTATCGCGTGCGGCAAAGCTCATTGCCGCGGGATTATTCAAAAAGGTCGTGATCTCGTCAACCCTGGCCACGAATATCGTCGATCCTGTCTTCGCTGCGCCTTCACAGCATTCATCGCTGGAGATCCTTTTTGCCGTATACGGGTATGCAATACAGATTTACTCGGACTTCAGCGGCTATACGGACATCGCAATTGGAGTCGCACTGCTTCTCGGCATCGAGTTCCCGCAGAACTTCGACCGCCCCTATACTGCCCGGAATCTCCAGGATTTCTGGAGGCGGTGGCACATTACCCTCAGCACTTGGCTCCGCGACTATCTCTACATCCCCCTGGGAGGGAACCGGAACGGTCGGGTGGCTTCGTATCGCAATATCGTGATCACTATGGTGTTGGGCGGTCTGTGGCACGGAGCGGGATGGACTTTCATCTTTTGGGGGTTGTTCCATGGGGTGGGACAGGTCGTGGGTCATGCAAGGCGCCAACGTGCGGTTCCGGAGGCAGGGGTAGCTCCGCCTCGTCCATCTAGCCCCGCTAGAGTATTCGCCGGACAGTTTGCAACCTTCAATCTGGTCTGTCTTGGGTGGGTTTTCTTCAGGGCCGAT
>DAIDIS010000023.1 GCA_027451785.1 Acidimicrobiales bacterium | reverse complement strand
CGGAATCACTGGGAGATTATGTATTAGTCGATTTCATCAAGTCACGTAGATCCGCCAGCCAAAGGTGGACGAAGCCCGCCTAGAATACGGCTACTCTCCGGGTTTACTGGAGCGTTGCCTTCGCCCATTGCGCACTCAGCGCGATCCTTCTTGCAATTTCGCTAAAGAACGAGGATGATTACACCGATGTAACTGCAACGTTGTAGTTACAACGTTGACAGATTAGGGGAGGCCATCCGTGGAGCAAGTTGTACAGCTGTCTGATCATATATTGGCAAACATGCTCCCGCAGAGGACTAACGAGCTGGATTGGCAAGGCAAGGCCAACTGCCTTGGTGTTGACCCGGATTTGTTCTTTCCCGAGCGAGGCGCATCGACCAAGGAAGCAAAGGCTGTCTGCCGCGGTTGTGTAGTCAAGGAAGACTGCCTGGAGTACGCGCTGGCAAACGGAGAGAAGTTCGGTATCTGGGGAGGAATGAGTGAGAGGGAGCGTCGCCGGATTCGGCGTGCCCGAGCCCTAACTCGCCGTCCCGCAGGTATTGCATAGCTTCTCGACTTTCCTTCGGCTGCTTGCAGCCTGAGAGGATTCCGCCCCGCATCGGTCCTTGGGACTCTGGTGCGGGGCAGGTCATTTAACGGCACGATTTGGTTACCCGGGTATGCGCCTTGCAGATGCAATCGGGGCAGGCCGTTAGTTGAATGCAGGGCAGGCCATCCAACGGGACTCGACCGTCTTATCGCTGGATACTCCTAGAAAATCCCACATCTCGGGATCGATCTCGCCCAAGACAGCTTCCGGAATTAGACCGACGAGTTCGCCGCCGATGATCTTTGACCTGTCGGGACCGGCGATCCTGCAAAGTGTCTTGTATGCAAGGTTGGGGCCGGTGGAGAACGGGTCGATCAGGTTGCACGAAACCTGGCCAAGTCCATCTCCTAGGTCCAGTCCTATTGCCCTCACAGTGTCGCTGCGCAATTGACCAGCCCAGTTTCTAGCGGTAGCAAGATTTACGTCCCGGGTAACTAGGTTGTATGCGACGAGCACTCCGCGAGCACCGACAGCGCACGCTCCCAGATTGGGATTCGGTTGTTCGGGCTCGTAGTCAGCAGGTTCAGCTTTGCGCTCCATGGTGCGAACCTGAGGAAGTGAGCGCTCGGGACCATATACATACACGCGAGCCGCGAGGGTCTCGGAAATCCAAAATGCGAATCTATCCCTCAATTCAATAGCGTCGGGACTAGCGGAGCCGGTATGGCGTTGACCCGGCTCGTATTCCACGAACGGAACGACGTCCAAGACGCCGAATCTTGGGTGAACGCCTGCGTGGTCTTGGATGCTCAATGTCGAAGCGGCGTGGGCTGCGAGAGCTGTAGCACTGGAGAGGATCTGCTCGGGGCTGGAAGCACCCAAAGTGAATACAGAGCGATTGTGGATTGGATCTGAGTGTCGGTCCAAAAGGTTGTCAGCGACGCTATGTGAGATCTCCTCCAGGAGGGTCTTGTCTCTTCCTTCGGTGACGTTGATTACGCACTCAAGCACAGAGGCGAGGATATAGCTACAGGCTTAGGAATCAATTGGCGGAAGGCACGACCGTAACCGTCCCTTGCCTGCGCCTTCGCGAGATACGCCTGCGTTCCCTCTCCGAGGTCCCGCCCCAAACGCCGTGGTCAATGCGATTATCGAGAGCGTATTCAAGACACTGGGCCTTAACCGAACAGTCTTTGCAGATAGTCCGGGCAACGTCGACGCCGACCCCGTCGCTGGGGAAGAAAACATCCGGGTCAAGGTTGAAGCACTTGCCCTTTTCCATCCACTTTTCCGCAGTGCCCATTGGTCCCTCCAAATTCATAGGACAGCCTATCGTGGAATTTAGAGGGGTTAGCTTGCAGGCCCATTAATAGTTCCTGTGAGGCGGCTGTGAATGCCCGGATCCGCATGGAAATGCTCGCCGCGAGCGGTATAAAGAGAATTGTCGCAACTGCCAAAGAGGAGAAGGGCGAAATGAGTTCTGAAGGCAACACTGAATATGGGCGGAGTCAAGTCCCAACGCAGGAGAGTGAGCAGAACGCTGATCCGGGTATACCCGGCGCAGAGCGCACCCCGAGCGTATGGGACGTTCCCGCCGCACCCTCCGAGCCGGAACCCTATTTAGGTTCCTCGATTGCGCCTTCGATGGATGTGCCGAGCGAGCCAATACCGGGCAGTCCCATGCCGGGGAGTCCCATACCGGGCAGTCCTTCCGGTCAAGATTTCCAACCTGGTGGCCACGATCCATGGTCCCAGCTACACGCCAACCCTCCTGGGCATGGGTCCGGTTACGCCGCTGCGGAGCCCAATTCAGGATCCGGTTACGGCGCGGAGCCGGTTCCAGGGTACGGTGCCGACGCCCCTGTAGGACAAAGTGAGCCGGTCAACCAAGGGGCTACAGGCACATTCACCGGCTCCCAAGGACACGGTGCGCAAAATCCTGAGACAGGCTGGAACACGCCGAACCAACCGCCTCCGAGCTTCTCTTCCGGATGGCAACCGCCGACTCCGCCAGCCTCGTCTTCAGGGGGCCAAAGCTCTTCGTCGAGCCCCAAGATGATAGGCGTGGCGATAGTTGTAGCGGCTCTTGTGGGCGCCCTCGCCGGGTACCTGACTTCGAACGCGAAATCGGGCAACGGTCAGGTGACCATTGTGAAGCAGTTCTCGCCGAACACCTCGACACTGGCCAGAATGTCGGATCCCCAGTCCGTCATCCAGAAGGTCATCCCCGCACTTGTCTCAATTGACACCAAATCGGTGCAGACGACCTCCAACCCATTCGGATTCGGGTCATCACCGTTCGGGGGAGGTGGTGGGACGAGCGTAGTCTCAGGTGCAGGAACTGGGATGATCATCACGTCCGACGGCGAGGTGATCACCAACAACCACGTCGTTGCGGGAGCCACGACGGTCTCGGTCACGCTTTATGGGCAGACCAAGTCGATACCGGCCACCATTGTCGGCACGGATCCAGCGGAGGACCTCGCCCTCATCAAGATTCAAAACGTGTCCAATCTCCCGACAATCACTTGGGGTGACTCCAACAACCTTCAGGTGGGGGACAGCGTCCTTGCAATCGGCAACGCTCTCGACCTGGGTGGAGGATTGAGTGTCACGGAGGGAATAGTTTCCGCCAAGAACAGGTCAATTCAGGCGGGTGACGCCACATCCTCTTCAACCGAAAACCTGAACGGCCTCATCCAAACCGATGCCGCAATCAATTCCGGAAACTCCGGCGGTGCATTGGTTACCTCAAACGGTCAGGTTGTCGGAATGAATACCGCGGTCGCTTCATCGACCAGCGGTAACGCTCCCGCACAGAATGTCGGGTTCGCCATTGCCTCCGACCACATTCAACAGTTCATACCTCAGCTCCAAAAGGGCGGGACCATCACAACGGCCTCCGGCACTGCCTATATGGGCGTAGAGCTGGTGAGCGTCGACCCGCAGATTCAACAGCAGTTCGGGATCACGGCTAGCTCAGGAGCTTTTGTGGCCCAGGTTGTAGCGGGGTCACCGGCTGATCAAGCTGGTATCCGGGGGGGTGACGTGATCACTTCGATAGACGGCCAGACGGTAAGTGCCGCCAGCGATGTGAGCAGCATCATCCAGAACGACAAGCCCGGGCAGAAGATCTCGGTTCAGCTACAAAGAGGCAGCAACCAAATGACAGTGCAACTAACTCTGGGAACGGCTCCGTCGTCGTAAGCGGTTCCTGCGGAATGGAGGGAAGCGGCCGGCCCTTTGCCTCAATCGGGGCAGGCCGCTTCCGTAAGGCATTAGAGTGGTTGTGCGAGGAACGCGAAGGAGCCAAACACACCAATGTCGAACGGGCAACCTGTAAATACAGAAGAGGCTGAAGCGCCGATTGGCCATGTGAAGATCGTTTATCTCGGGCCTGTCGCACCTCATTGGGAAGTCCAGTCCGACTTCGGCCCAAGGCCGGTAATCGAGGACTTCCGTATGCGTGCCCTTGCTCGCCTGTTGCTGTTGCCTCCACACGACCCGCAGTTCCGCCGGAATAAGGAGCGCGTGAACCGTGATGCTGAGCGGGAAAACCTCTTGATCGAATGGGATCTCGGCTCGCCGGATCTTGAAGATCAAATTCTAGAGGATTAGCAAAGCGGTCCAAAGCACTCTGTTGCTCGCCCTTGACTACGCGATCGCGCGAACAATGTGTTTACGTTCCGGTGTTGCTGCCAATCTGACCAGTGTCCGAGAATTCAGTTCCAAAAGGGCCACAAGCCGCGCCACTGGCTACGGTGAAGCATGAAGGCTCTTGTAACAAATGATGATGGTGTCCTCAGCGAGGGCATAGTCCGGCTCGCAAATGCCGTGGCGGCAGAAGGTTTCCAAGTAAGGGTTGTCGCCCCCAATAGCGACATGAGTGGCTCCGGTGCATCCATCGGAGGGGTCCACAGAGACCGCGAGATCGATTACGAGCGGGTCAAGCTGGACGGGGCCGAATCGATCGAGTCCTATTCGATCGATGGCTCGCCGGCGTTGGCCGTGATCCTTTCGATGCTGGGCGCCTTCGGCGAGCCCCCGGAGATGGTCTTCTCAGGGATCAACCCAGGGAACAATACGGGCAGGTCCGTCATCCATTCGGGAACTGTGGGTGCGGTCCTAACGGGCATGAACTTCGGGTTGTCGGGTGTTGCCGTCAGCATCGGCTCGGGTTCGCCACTCCACTGGGAGACCGCAGCAACGGTGGCGGCCTTGGTATCCCGCTTGCTAAAGCGGGCTCCGAAGGGAACGAGCCTGAACGTGAACGTGCCGAATCTTCCCATCGAGGGCTTGGCTGGAGTTCGGCAAGCCAAACTTGCCGCTTTCGGGACCGTGCGGACTGCGGTTGCAGAAAAGAATGCCGGAAAGCTTCAAGTAGAGCTGAGGTCGATTATGCCGAGTGACACTTCGACGGATACCGATACTGGCCTTTTGGCTCGCAATTTCGCAACCATCACCGCACTGACGGGGGTTAGAACAACGGATTGTTCGGATGCGGCGGAGCTGCTGGAGCGGGAGTTGAGGGCGGCAAAAAGGAATGTAGCAGGCGATTAGGCAGACTTAGCGTGGCGCTTGAGCGAAAAGTGGCGCTGCTTTTCCTTGGACGGCGCCCATACGGAGAAGTCGACGAGCGCCGCTTCAGGGAGTTCCTTGGTGCCGGTCCTGTTTATTGTCGGCTCGGCTCCCTTGGTCTTCTTGCCCTGCGGGTGGGGCAGGATGTCATCAACTACTTTCTGCGGGCCGTGATGAGGGTTGGCATGATGATGTTCGTGTCGATGCCCAGAACCTGCCGGCAAACTTCCGCGAGAAGGTGATTGCGATTGCGGCAACGCCTCAAGGGCATTTTCCTTCTTTGCATCTCTAGGCGACTGAGAGCGTTTCTTCCCGATGTAGCGCTTCTCGCGTTGGCCTGAGCTGATGCTCGCCAGATCCCCGATTCCTTGCCCGTAGTAGCCCGTGGTTTGGGGGAGATCCAAAGGCGTGATTTTTGCCTCGAATGATTTTGCGCTTGATTCCTGCCCAATTTCGGAAAGACCGGAGCCTAAGTCAGTAGCAGCGACACCGGATACCTCTGTAGGAGTTTCGCTGGAGATCCAAAGGCGAGCGGGGGCTTCGGGCGCGGGCTCGGGGGCAGTCTCGGGTGCAGGAGCCGGGGTGACTTGAGCGTAGGACTCATAATCCTTTGGTCCTGTATTCGAGCCGGCCATCGGGAGTGCTGAGTGTGAGCCCTGATCGGACGAATTGTGTGTCACGGCCGTCTCTGCTTGGGGCGAGAATACAGGGCCACCCGGAATACCAGAGTCGCCAACTTGAGCGGCGAATTCGTCCGCTGGGTTCCCTGGCCCGGCTGCGCCCCCAAGGTCCGCAGGGGCGATGAAGCTCGTATCCCCAGCTGCGCCGGCGTCCTGGGCCGGAATCGACTCCAGCCAGTCATCAGCGGAATCGATCCAGCCGCCCTTGATTTCCGCTAGGGACGCATCGTTGTTGATTGTGGGCCTGTCGTTGGTATGGGCTGCACCATAAATACCGGGAATCTCGGAATCCGGAGAAAGATCCTGGTAATTGGATGGGTCTGGTTGATAGCTCGAGTAGTCGAGCACGATTTCGTCGTTTCGCTCGCCATCGGGTCCAGAGTGCTCCGTGTCGGGGGGGAAGAATCCGGAGTCGATTGCACCAAAGTTCTTTGAATGTGGCGGGATGTGTTCGTTCTCGACTCGGTCAATACTTGGATAGTCCTGATTGCCAGTGAACCCTGCGGACAAGTGAGGAGGTCGAACTTCCTTCTCTGCAACCGCCCTTGTGTCCTCAATAAAGTCGCTGCTTGCCGGCTCCAAATAGTTATTGCTGGGGAGATCGCTAATTGGATCGGCGGGAGCCATCTCGGCACCGCCAGAATCGACCCACCTTGTGCTGGAGTCGGTCGGTGTAACGGTTGACATCTCGGCAATGGTTTCATTTCCGACAGGTTCTGTGACCTCCGGGGCGTCAAAGGTGACCTCCGGGGCACTAAATGCCGTACCGGAGCGAAAACTA